>JANWZU010000022.1 GCA_025054795.1 Candidatus Caldarchaeum sp. | reverse complement strand
ACATACAGCGGCCAGATAGTGGTACCGCCTCAAACAGGCTTCGTGCTCATAAAAACAAGCCCAGCTACATCACCAGCCCATTTAAGCATAGCGGCTTTCGCCATCACGGCTGACGCAGCTTATTCACTCAGCCGCTTTTCCTTGGAACGGTTTAAAACTAGGTCAGCAGCAGTGCCCAGTGTTGAAAAGGGTTGAAGACCTGAGGTTTCTAAAAGGGGCAGGTGTTTTCGTCGATGACTTGGTTTTGCAGAGGATGCTTAACCTCGTTTTTGTCAGAAGCCCCTACGCTCATGCAAAGATCCTTTCAATCGACTCCGCTGAAGCCTTGAAGAAAGCCGTAGCAGTCATCGACGGAAGAACAGTAGCTGCTAAAACAGCTCCGCTCTACACCCTGATAAAAAACACGTCCTACTACGGCATGGCCGTGGACAAGGTGAGGTTCTACGGCGAGCCAGTAGCCCTAGTCTTGGCTGAATCAATTGGAGACGCTCTGGACGCTGCCGAGAAAGTTTCAGTCGAATACGCCCCCCTCCCACCCGTAGTGGACCCTGAGCAAGCCGGCGACTCACCCATCCTAGTACACGAGGGGTTGAGCACAAACACGGCGGTCAACAAACGTTTCAAGTTCGGAGACGTGGAAAAAGCATTCGACGAAGCTGATGAAATCGTTTCTGAAAAGTTCTACTTCGAAAGATACGCAGCCGCTCCCCTCGAAACATGCGGAGTAATAGCCGTTCCTGAGAAAGACGGCTCCCTAACAGTCTACGACAACCAGCAAACTCCTCTTTTGTTCAGAAAAATTATAGCGCAATCACTCGGGATAAGGCCTGAGAAGATTCGATTCATCGAAAGAGACGTAGGAGGTGGTTTCGGCGTAAAGATCATGGTTTATCCGTACGTTTTCCTCGTTTGCTATGCGGCCCTGTCGTTGGGAAGGCCGGTGAAATGGGTTGAGACACGAACCGAACATTTAGCCGCCTTGGCCCACAACTCCAACCGTGTGGTGTCTGCGGAGATGTCGGTCAAACGGAACGGCAGAATCACAGCCTACAGAACACACTTCATCGAGGACGTCGGGGCATACGCTCGTTTGCCTGACCCGGGCGGTGTCATCAGGTCTATGATGACCTACCTCGGCTGCTACGACATCCGCAGCGTCGAAGTCGAGCTGAAGGTAGTTTTCACGAACAAATGTCCGACAGGGCCCGTGAGGGGCTATGGATGCCAGCAAGCGTACTTTGTTTTGGAGAGGATGATGGACATAGTGGCGAGACGTCTCGGCCTTTCCCCTTTGGATGTTAGACTGGTGAACATGGTCGACAAAAGTCAGCAGCCCTACCGAACTGTTTTCGGAAGCCTCTATGACGGCGGAGACTACAAGAAAGTGTTGGAGAAGGCATGGGCGCTCTCCGAAGCTGAAAAATACATCAGCAAACCAAACATAGGCGTCGGCATAGCATGTGTAGTCGAGCCAGCAGCGACAAACTTGGCGCGCAACAGGCTTCTTTTCCCTGAGCTCGAGACCTCAGGCTCAGGAGAGGGAGCGGTCGTTCGTCTCGAGGAATCAGGCAGCATAGTAGTCTACGCTGCTTCCATCCCTCAAGGACAGGGCCATGAAACAGTTCTGACTCAAGTTGTCTGTGAAAGCTTGGGCGTTAGGGCTGAACAGGTTCGGGTTATTTTCGGCGACTCGGAAACGATTTACCCAAGCCCTTACGGTGGAACATGGGCCAGCCGTTTCAGCGTCATGACTGTGGCAGCTGTTAAGAAGGCATGCGAGTCTTTGAGAGAGAAGATACTTGCAGTTGCCTCAGAGCTACTCGAATCATCGCCTAAAGACCTAGAGATCAGGGACGGCATGGTCTATGTCAGAGGGGCAGAGGCTTCTGTAAGCTTGGAGAGACTAGCTGCAAAAGCTTACAGAGATTCGCTGAAGACGCGGAACAGCCATAAAAGTCTTCAGGCAGAGTGTTTCTACGACTTCCCGACCTTCAACTCGGGAAACCCGGGTGAGTTTAACATGTCAGCTACTTACGGCAACTCAGCCCACGTAGCCGTTGTGTACGTGGACCCGGAAACATTCCAACCTTCAGTGCTACGGTACACCGCTGTCCACGACTGCGGCAAAATCCTGAACAAACAAATCGTAGAAGGGCAAATCCTAGGAGGAGTTCTGCAAGGCCTCGGAGCAGCTCTCTACGAGAAAATCGAATACGATGAAAACGGACATCAGCTGAACTCTTCCTTCGCCGATTATCTTTTGCCGACTGCTGTCGAGTGTCCTGAAATTTTGGTGGGGCATCTTGAGACGCCCTCCCTTTTCTCGGAGCTCGGGTCAAAGGGCATGGCTGAAGGGCCAGCCATGTCTGTGGCTGCCGCAGTAGCTAACGCCGTTGAAGACGCTGTTAAAATCCGGGTCAACCGTTCCCATTTGACACCTAGCATGCTGTGGAAACTCTTCAAAGAAAATAAGAAATAATAAGCGGCTAGGCCGACGTTCGACGTGAAATCAGTTTTAATCAGAAACGCCGGCAAGGTTGTGTCCGGGAGGTTTGAAAAGCCTTTCGCCGACGGCGACAGCATATACATCACCGACGGCGTCGTAGAGGAAATCGGCTGGAACATATCGAAGAAGGCTGACGGCGTCATCGACGTCAACCAGATGACTGTTGTTCCAGGGCTTTTCGACTCTCATGTCCATCCTGTTTTCGGAGACTTCACGCCTCGCCAAAACACCTTAGGGTTCATAGAGTCGTCGGTCCACGGTGGAGTGACCACCTTCATATCTGCGGGCGAAGTCCACCTTCCCGGCAGGCCTAGAGGAGATAAGGAAGCAGCCAAAGCCCTCGCCATACTTGCCCACAAATCATTTAAAAACTTCAGGCCTCTTGGAGCCAAGATCCACGCAGGGGCCCTGTTGCTTGAGAAAGGGTTGGTGGAAAAGGATTTCGAGGACGTTGTAAAAGCAGGTGTTTGGCTGGTTGGTGAAGTCGGCCTCGGATCTGTTCAGGACCCTGACGAAGCTGCCGAACTAGTCCACACAGCTCAGAAACACGGCATGAAGGTTGTGATACATACGGGAGGAGCGTCCATTCCAGGCAGCACCGTAATAAACGCCGACGTGGTCCTCAAGGTCAGGCCAGACGTGGTCTCCCACATAAACGGAGGCCCCACATCACCATCAGCACAGGACATCCGGCGAATCATCGAAAACACAGCCTCCGCAGTCGAAGTCGTTCAGTGCGGCAACTTCAGGTCTATTTTAGAAACAGTAAAAATTCTTCATTCACGCAACGAGCTACACAGACTTATCATCGGCAACGACTCTCCGTCGGGAACAGGTGTGATCCCGCTCGGCATAATCAGAACAATCTCCTTCATAGCATCCAACACCGACGTAGCCGCCGAAAAAGTGGTATGCACAGCAACAGGGAACACCGGCAAAGTCTTCGGCTTAAAGGAGGGAATTCTGGAGCCAGGCCGGCCGGCAGACCTAGTCGTCATCGACGCACCCTACGGCTCCGTCGCCAAAGACGCCCTCGAAGCTTTTTCAATCGGCGACATACCGGGCGTGGCTATGGTCATGGTTGACGGCGTTCCACGGGTCGGAAGAAGCAGAATGACTCCGCCGCCGTCGAGGCAGGTCAAGACGGAGGGAGATGCGAAGCTACCTGAGGGGGGACACTGAGATGCGTCTAGGCTTACGCTTACCAACCTTCACAAGGCCAGGCGAGTTTTCCTCCTACGAGGTCTTGAGAAACTACGTCTCAGAGGCTGAAGAGCTTGGCGTCGAAGGGTTTTTCGTAATAGACCATCTTTTGACCACGAGGCCCGCCTATTCAACGAGCTGGCACGACCCGTTGATCGCTCTGTCGTTCGTGGCTGCTGCGACGAAGAAAGCCGTCGTCGGGCCTATGGTTATGGTGCTGCCTTTCAGGAGCCCCTACACCGTCTCCAAGCAGACAGCGTCCCTAGACGTATATTCCGGAGGCAGGTTCGTGCTCGGCGCTGGAGTCGGCTGGAACCCAGAAGAATTCAAACTACTCAACACGCCGCTTGAGAAACGAGGCGCAATCATGGACGAATACCTTGTCCTGCTTAAAAAACTCTGGACGGAGGACAAGATAACGTTTGAAGGAAAGTTCTTCAACGTGAAGGACTTGGTCATCGAGCCGAAGCCTCTGCAGAGGCCTCATCCACCGATATGGATCGGCGGTGGAAGCCAGCCTCACGAAATACTGTACGGTGCCGCTGCAAAAGGCATCGATAAAGTGCTGTACCGCGTAGCGAAGTTTGCGGATGGATGGATACCTCACTCCAGCTCAACCCCTGAGATGGCTACGGAGGACTGGAGTAAAGTCAAAAAATACGCAGAGGAGCTGGGGCGAGACCCCTACAGCATAACAAAAGTTTACTCAAACTTCGTCTACCTGCGCAGCCCAGGCGAAGACGACAACGAAGCCGTCAAAAGATTCTCGCTCTACTCAGGCATGAACCTCGAATACTGGCGAAGCTTCTACCTCTACGGAACTGTTGAGGAAGTTGCTGAAAAAATCAAAAAACGCATACAATCACTCGAAGGCGTCGACTGGGTTGTGCTGAATCCCGTGACGTTTGAGAAGCGGCAGCTGCTCAAAATCACGCAGGAGCTTTACCCGAAAATACATAAGGTAATATAAAGATTTAAATGCGGCCTTAAAGGTTGACAGAGCCGTGAAAAAGTCAGCAGTTGTGGCTATCGTCGCAATTGTGGCAGTTGCTGCGGTTGCCTCTTCTGCGTTTCTGCTGCTTTCCCAGCAAAGACTAGGTGTTTCAGAGGTCAAGATAGGGGCGCTGGTTCCGTTGACGGGGCCGTTCGCCGTCTACGGAGCCTACACCCTCGACGGAATGAGGTTCGCAGTTGACGAAATAAACTCTCGGGGAGGAGTTCTCGGCGCAAGAATAGTTCTGGTTGAAGCAGACGAGAAAAACGACGCCAAAGAAGCTGTTGCAATTTTCAAGAGGATGGCGGAGCTCGATAAAGTGACAGCGGTCGTAGGCACTATCTCAAGCGGCATCGGAGCAGTCCTGACAGCTGAAGCCGAGCAGGCGAAGGTTCCGCTGTTTCTGGTGGCAGCAGGCTCCCACACCATACTGACTAAGGACTCACGTTTCACCTTCAGAACATGCCTGCCTCCGGCGCCGACCAACGGAGAGCTTCTGGCCAACTTCGTACGAGACAAAGGCTACCGGAAAGTAGGTGTGATCATAGCGAGCTATGAATGGGGGTTCGCTATCAAGGAGGTCTTGGATAAAAGGCTGAGGCAGATTCCGAACGTTCAGTTCCAAATCGAGGAAACACCGCTCGGCGAAACCGACTTCACCACGGTTCTTCGTAAGCTACAGCCACTACAGCCCGACGTGATGATTTTGACAGGACATCCGCCGGGATTTCCGACAATCGCTAAACAAGCCATCGAGCTCGGATTTCCATCAGCCTACTACATCGCATCGGTCCAGCCGCCGGAGCTGATGCTGAGGGGAGTAGGAGACATAGGGCTTGACAAGCTAGTGACAACCACGTGCGTAAACACAGAATCAGCCGAGTACCGAGACCTCGCTGCCAAATTCTTCCAGAAATACAACAAATACTTCGACCACAACGCCGTCACAGGCTACATCACGGTTCTTGCGATAGCTGACGCAGTTGAAAAAACAAGGTCAACAAACCCCGTCGCGATTGCAGACCACATCAGAAAGAGTGAGTTCAGCCGACCTTTCTACGCATGGCCGCTCTCCTACACGGAGTGGGGTGAGATAAAGAAGCCGGCGATGAGGCTTGCCGTCATAAAACGAGGAAACCCCGGTCCTCTGAACCCCGGAGCCAACTGGGTTGTAGAAAACCTCTACGTCTCGCCGCCTGTCGAGCCCTACGTCCCCGCCAAATAAACATCTTTTTATCCCCTTTATTTTAAGAGTTTGGTGGGAACCGGGTTGGGCGTGTTAGTCAAGTGCGTTGAAGTGACGAAGTATTTCGGAGGTTTGCCCGCTTTAAAGAACGTTACCATGGATGTGGAGCAGGGTGAAATAAGGGCAGTCATAGGCCCAAACGGTGCGGGAAAAACAACACTGTTCAACGTGATAAACGGCGTATACAGACCCTCTTCGGGTAAGGTTTTCCTCGACGGTGTAGATATAACGGGGAAACCGCCTCACAGAATTTTCAAACTCGGCGTCGGCAGAACCCTGCAGATACCGAGGCCGTTTAAGGAGTTGACGGTTTGGGACAACGTGTTCGCAGGAGGCTTGTTTGGAGAGAGTATGTCTCGGCAGGAGCTGATGAACCATGCTACAAGCCTTCTGGAGAAAGTGGGTCTGCTTTCAAAAGCGAGCGTCAAAGCAGGTGTTCTCAACCTTCAGGAGAGGAAAAAGGTGGAGCTTGCCCGCGCCCTCGCATCCAAGCCCAAAGTTTTGATGGTAGACGAATACATGAGTGGTCTAAACCCGGCGGAGATAGAGGAAGCCATAAACCTGTTTAAATCTCTCAGAAAAGAATACGGTTTGACAATCATCTGGGTTGAACACGTCATCAGCGCCGTCGCATCCCTAGCTGACAGAGTTTCAGTCCTCAACCAAGGAGCTAAAATAGCTGAGGGCAGGCCGCAGGAAGTCATAGAAGACCAAGCGGTTGTGGAAGCGTATCTGGGTGAGAGAGTTGTCCACTCTTCTGAAAGTGGATAACGTCGACTCTGGATACGGGGACATCCAGATACTCTGGGACGTCTCCATCTCGGTCGACAGAGGCGAAGTGGTTGCGGTTCTCGGGCCCAACGGCGCTGGTAAAACAACGCTTTTGAAAACAATCGCCGGCCTCATCAAGCCAAAGAAAGGAAGAATAACTATGAACGGCAATAGAATAGACGGACTGCCGCCGGAAAAGGTTGTTGGCGAAGGCGTGGCTCTCGCCCTAGCCGAGAAAGAGCTTTTCCCATCCATGACCGTCAAAGAAAACCTTCAGCTGGGAGCGTTCAACAAAGGTGCTAGGAAGAAGCTCGACGAAAACCTTGAGCTTGTTTACAGCATCTTCCCTAAACTCCGAGAAAGAGAATCGCAGCGAGCCGGCACGATGAGCGGCGGAGAGCAACAGATGCTGGCCATCGGCAGAGCCTTGATGACAGACGCACGGCTTCTACTGCTCGACGAACCTTCCACGGGACTCGCACCACTAATGGTCAAAAACATATTCACGGGCCTACGCAGACTCATGGAGACCAAGACAGAACTATCCATACTGCTAGTCGAGCAACGAATTGGACAGGCGGCGGAGCTAAGCGACAGGGGATACATACTTTCAAACGGCCACGTAGTCTACGAAGGCGACATCAGACAGGGGATAGCCACACAGGCTTTTGTCAAAAAATACTTAGGTGTCTGAAATGGAAACAAGTTTTCTGCTTTTCCTCGTCGACGGAGTTGTTTTCGGCCTCATTCTATCACTTATCGCCGCAGGCTTAACGTTGATCTACGGGTTGGCTGGCGTGCTCAACCTCGCACACGGAGAGCTGTTGGTTATCTGCACAGCGACCTCAGCCGTTCTCATCCAATTTCTTGGCCTTCCTCTTCCAGCAGCCCTAGCGGTAGGCATAGTGATGACGATGGGGGCGGCGGTTTTCCTCGAAAAAATCCTCCTTCAACCAGTCTACAGGCTGGAGGGTGAGGAAAGAACTCTACTCGGCCTATACCTGACCCTTGCCTTCTCGATTTTCCTCCACAGCGCCTTAATCGTTACTTTCCCGCTGGCCTTTCTCACGGTCAACATACCGGCTCCCTCTATCAGCATCATGGGGTTGACGCTTAGGACTGCGCAGGTGGTTGCTGGGATTGTCTCCGCAGCGATTCTAGCTGCTGTGTATATTTTTCTCAGGAAAACGTGGAGCGGGATGGCGATACGCTCCCTGACTCAAAACGAGACTGGAGCACTCATCGTCGGCGTCAGCGTCAAACGGTACAGGCTTTTTGTCTTTTTGCTGGGTGCGTTGCTTGTCAGCCTAGCAGGCATCATCAGAAGCGTCGTGGCCACAGTTGCGCCTGAGGGTGGTATAGAGTTCACAATTCTAGGCCTTCTCGTCTGCGTAGTCGGCGGAATAAGAAGCGTCTACGGTACGATAATGGCGGGGCTTGTGATCGGCGTCGTCTACACCTTTCTAGTGGTCTTCATAGGCACTTACTTGGCCTACGTCGCTTTACTGATAATCATCATGGCCCTGCTTCTCATAAGACCCTACGGAATAGTAGGTGAAAGACTGTGAACGAAACTAGAGCTAGGTTCACAACACTTTTAGCTCTGATAGCCATATACTCGGTTCTCCCCCTTTTCTTCCTCGACACCCCCTACATCGTCTTCATACTGGCGCAGATGATTTTCTTCACAATCTTCGCCTATGGATTCAACTTTCTGTTCGGATTCACTCGCCAGCTTTTCCTGTGCGTCGGTTCCTTCGCAGGCATAGGCGCATACATCACCGGTATATCGTTGCGTGATGGGTTGATGGGGCCTGTTGAGGCTGTGGTCGTTTCCACTGCCGCCACTGCGTTGGTAGGCTGGGCGGTTAGCGTTCTGTCGATAAGGCGTAAGCTAGTGGTAATCTTCACAGGCATCTTCACACTTGCCATCACTCTTGTCTTCAACAACACAGTAGTCGGCTTAGCCAACATCACCGGAGGAGAGACTGGCTTCAGAATAAGAGGCTTCAGCCTCGGGCCTCTGGACATCCTGCCGTACAACCTGCGGTTCTACTATCTTGCTGCAGCAGTTCTGCTGGCCGCCACAGCTTTGTCCTATTACCTAATTTTCCACACAAAAACAGGCTATGCATACCGATGCATCATGGATGATGAAGTCAGCGCCGAGCTAGTGGGTGTTGACGTCTCGAGAGTTAAGAGTATGACTGCTCTCCTTGCTTCGGCCTTGCTGGGCTTCTCCGGCGCGCAGTACGGCTTGTTCTCGCAGCTCATCGCACCGTCCTACTTCGCCTTCGCCACAGTCGACCTCCCGGCCCAGATAATCGTTATACTCGGGGGCAGGGCATCGCTTCTCGGGCCCTACATCGGCTCAGCCATAATCACGGTAATCAACGAGGCGCTGAAATTCCTAGGGCCTTTAACACAGCTTCTGTATGGTTTGATCCTTATACTTCTGCTTGCCTTCTTCCGAAACGGAATAGTTGACTTCGTCAAAAGAAGATTTCTGCCGTGGTTTTTCTAGCGGAGGCCGTCTTCTCCCTTAACCTCTTCCTTCTTCAGACCTCCTATCCGGGGCAGAGGCCTGCCCGAATCCGTCAAAGCAGCTATCACAACTATTTCATCTTGCAGAGGAGCGTCAGGAACACCGACTTCAAACGAGTCGTAGTGGCTTCTGACAAACGCAGCACGTTTGTAGTGTAGAGGAACGTCTATCGCTGTTCCCAATCCTCCTACCTTCGCAGCCGACGGTATGATTGCTTTGCAGACATCCTGCCCGCCGCACTCCTCTCTCAGCCCTCTTCCGAACTTGGGGTGGAGGATTGCGTGTCCGTGTTCAAGCTCTCCAGCCAACCCTACCACAGCGGCTTTCCCATAGCTTTCGACCGCTGCAGGCGCTATCCCAAGAGCCTCCCTAGCCTTCCTACCTAAGAAACCTCCTAAGAAATCGCCCGCATCGACTAGAATCTGCAGGTCGTCTACATACCTGCCTGCGAAGGGGTTTTTTATGACGGCGGCTGCAGCGCTTTTCCTAACAGGTTTACCGAGTATACGGCCGTTCTCTACGTACGTCTCATCGACAAATAAGGCGACTTTGCGGATTACGACACCATGAGCTGCCTCCAGCTCACCACCACCTCGTCGTGACGATTTTGTGGTCTGTAAAGAACCTTAGGGTGTCTACTCTGCTGTGAGCTACGCCGAAGAACGATTGTTTTCTCCCGCCGAGAGGGAAGTAGGCCATGGGCTGCGGAACGCCGATGTTGACCCCGACGTTCCCTATGTTGACGTTCAGCACGAACTCTCGAGCTGTCTTTGGGTTTGAGGTAAAGATTGCCGCAGCGTTCCCGTATGGAGTGTTCTTGTTGATTAGTTCGATTGCGTCGTCCAAGTTCTTTGCCTTGAGAACTGATGCGACGGGGCCGAAGATTTCCTCTTTTGCTGGAGGCGAGTCTGGCGGTATGTCGGTGAATAGCGTTGGGCCGATGAAGTATCCGTTCAAGGGCTTGTTGGGTTTGTTGTGTCTGCCGTTGACCAACGGCTTGCCGATTTTCTCCCCGAGCTCGATGTACTTGAGAACTTTTTCAAGACCCTGCCTTGAAGCCATCGGACCCATCTCGGTCTCCCTGTCCATGCCGTACCCGAGCCTCAGCCTAGACTTCGCTGCAACCAGCTCAACAACCTTCTCGGCGCCCTCAACCACAACTAAATTTGAGCCTGCCAAACATCTCTGGCCCGACATGCCGTAGAAAGACGAAGCGGCTGCATCAGCGGATTTCTCCATGTCGGCATCGGGCATGACGACGATGTGATTCTTGGCCCCGGCGTTTATCGAGGCTCGTTTACCCTCACGGACCGTCATCTCATAAAGATGCTTGCCCGTTTTCGTCGAGCCTATGAACCCAACGCCTTGAATGTCCGGATGCTTTACCAGCTTCTCCGCAACCCGTCCATCTCCGTGTACGACCGACATAACTCCGGCCGGGAGGCCTGCCTCCTTAACTATGCGGGCAACCTCGTTGGCCACAACCGGAGTTATCTCGCTGGGTTTCATCACTACTGTGCAGCCTAGTGCGATGGCGTATGGAACGTATGATGACCAAGCGTGGAGGGGGATGTTGAAGGGGGTTATTACTGCGAAACATCCCAGAGGCTCTCTGATGAGCTCTTGGTCTATGCCGGGTGAGATGTTTATCATGTTCTCGCCTTTCGCAAGCGTGTAGGCTATTGCTGCTGCTGCCTCAACGTTTTCCAGACTTCGTCTGACTTCTGCAACCCCCTCGGCGTATGTTCTGCCATGGTTGTCCACCAACACTCTCGCCAAAAGGTCGGTGTCCCGCTCCATCAAAGCCCTTATCTTCATCAAATAGCCGACTCTTTCCGACGGCGTTGAGTTCCTGAAGGCTTCGAAAGCCCTGACTCCCGACTCAACAGCTCTTTCAACCTCTTCGTCGAGGCTGATGGGGATGCTGGTAATGACCGTGTCGAAGGCCGGGTTCTTAACGGGAAGAGTCTCAGCAGACCTTGACTGAACGAAAGTGTTTTCGACGAAGTTGGCCAGAACGGACATCTGCATTCACGGCTCATAGGAAGTATTTTAATCCTAATTTGCCCCCATTCTCAAAAACCTGCATGAAACCACACACCTCCTGTCTCCTGCCTATGGCCACCCCGCCGACCGGCTCACCGCAGGCAACACCTACCACTGCAAGATAACAACCCTGCCGCAAACCGGGCTCGTAACCGTTAAAAGCAGCCCAAAATTCTCCGAGCTAGTAAACGAACCACAGCCTTTTTCACATCTCTTGCAGCCGCCAACTCAGCCTCCCCATCCACGGGCATACTCCCAATTTATTTACGCAGAAAGCCAGCGGCTTCGCATCTAAGCGACAGCCTCGAAAAATGTATCCGCATCAAATTCCTTACCTGTTCATAGCCAGCGCAATTGGCCTAACAAGAGACCCTGTGGCTCCTATAACCTTCAAGGGAATTGCGATGAACAGGCTCTCAAACACCTTATCTTGCGCCATCGTCTCCAGATTCATGTTTTTGATGACGTATATTCCAGCATCCACCATAAATTTGAGATGAATCTTCAACGAATCGCGAGGTGAGAGGGCTAGGTTATCGATTCCAACCAGCGACGGCTCCTTTTTCACTATCCATTCAGCAGCTTCCAAGCTTATTCCAGCGTAATCATGAAGATATGCCTTATGGTCGGAGGTGAACAGCTTCGCATAACCCGTTCTTATCAGAATCACGTCCCCTCTCCTCAAGGTTATGCCCTCCCATTGGACAGTCTCAAGCAGGTCGTTAGCCGTTATTTCATATTTTTGAGGAAGGCAGTCTCTCTTCAAGAAACTTGCTACATCAATCAACACACACCTTTTCACGAATACCGGAAGCTCACTGGAATCATACTTCTTGAATCCCTTGTGGGAGAAAATTTCACTAACAGAAACATCCCTAAAAAACCTGTAGTTCCGCGCCATGTGGCACAGAGCATCTATGTGAGTGCCTGAATGCATGCTGCTCACAACTAACTCGAGAGAGTATGAAAATCCAGGTTCAACATTCGAGAGTAGGTGAGACGTGTCTTCGTGAGACTTGTATATTGTCATCATGAACGGTGGGTCCTCCGGATGAACTGGCATGTTATCGAAATAGGGCTGCCCAAGGTCGTACAGCTTTAAGGAAGAAACCATAGATAACAACTGAGCAAAGTCTTCCATAAAAAATCTGTTTACAAATGAAATATATGTTTTAGCTCACGACGTATACCCACTATCTGGATCTAAGCGGTCATAGTTAATTAAACCACAAACTAATCCTAGTGATCTGTTCCGTTCTTAGATGCTTTGAGGCCCAGTCTTCTAAGTATTTCATGAACAGGTTCAACGCCACAGCTGTGGCAGCAATTAAAACTATGACAGCGTAAAGCTCCGAAGTTCTGAAAGAGTATGCTAGTATCAGGAGAATGTAGCCGACGCCCGGTGCTAACATCATG
The DNA here is from genome assembly GCA_025054795.1 of Candidatus Caldarchaeum sp. GTDB lineage: Archaea > Thermoproteota > Nitrososphaeria_A > Caldarchaeales > Caldarchaeaceae > Caldarchaeum. The sequence continues at coordinate 7,642 of JANWZU010000022.1, read as the reverse complement.
TCGGCGAAAATTGCTCCGACGAGAGCGAACACAACTGCTAGGCGGATGTTTGCGAGTAGAGAGTAGAAGACCGTGGGCAGCAGGAGCTTTCTAAATATCTTCAAATGACTTCGGGTGTAGACACGGAATAGTCGTAAGTAATTCACGTCCAGCAGGTCCAAATTTGAAACAACACCAAGATAGACGAAAATGGCTACATAAAGTATGGCGATAAAAGCGATTTTGATCACTTCTTCGACGACAAAAAGCTTGACGAAAATTGGGAAGAAAATCACTTTAGGAACCACGCTGAGTAGGAGGATGTAGGGGGTCAACAAACTTTTAGCGTATTTGACTGTATACAGGGCAAGAGCTAGGGAAACGCCGACAACAGTTCCAAACACAACCCCAACTACGTAGTTGGTTATTGTTATCGTTAGTTGATCGATGTACCTGCCTTCAGCTAGTATTTCCAAAATGTTTGCCATCAAAACGGATGGTTTGGGGACGAACCTTTCCTCGACCAACCTTGATTCAACTGCCAGCTGCCATGCTGAAAGAAAGGTAGCAAAAATAAGCAACCTAGCCATTATGACTGAAGAGCGTCTCATCTCCACCTACCTCCTACAACCATTTTCTCGACCATGTAGGTTGCTAGATAGAAGGCCGCCGATACCAGCAAAACAGCAAGAACACAGGCATACATCAGCGGGATTCTTAGGGTCGTAGTGGACCATGATATGAGGAAGCCTAGGCCGTCGCCTCCTGCAGTCATTTCTGCGAAAATAACCCCTACAACGCAGTATGAAATTCCTAGACGAATGCCGGTCAAGAAAACGGGGAGAGTTGAAGGTATCAGAATTTTTGAGAAAATTTTAAAAAATGAACGGGTGTACATAAAACCTAGGTTTGCGTAGTTGGGGTTTATCAGCTGCACGCCCGTGGAAGTGTAGATGAAAACAGGTGGGATGCCGACGATTATTCCCATCAAGACCTTTGGCTCAAGGCCGAAACCGAACAGGAGCAGCAGTATCGGGTAGTAAATGATCGATGGAATAGCAAACAGCGACAGGATCAGAGGCTCCAAAACCTGCTTGAACACTCTAACGATGGATAACAAAAAGGAAAAGGGGAAAACAACGCCGAGAAGAACTGCAACAGACGCAGCTATCGACGATAATGTGTATGTTAGGTGATGCGTGAAACCCTTGGGGAGAAGAGTGTTGGATGGTAAATTTATGAACTCTAAAAAAATCTGCTCAACTAACGGGAGAGTGAAAGGCGACCAGTATCCAGCTGCCGTGAGGGAACGTATGATTAGAAGCAAAAGGATTATGAACGATAAGTGGGTCAGGAGAATCCTCAGTGTTCTCAGGTTGAGCAATCTTTTCATTTTGACATCAGGGAATTCCACAGACGTCTTCTGATATACTGAACTTCTGGAGACTCGGGCTCTCTCATGTGTTGCGGCAGATCAACTTGAATAAGGTCTTTTATCATAGCCGGATTTTTGGAAAGCACGACGATCTTGTCGGAGAGCATTGAGGCTTCTAATAGGCTGTGAGTGACAAAGATTATTGTTTTGCCGGTGAGGTTTCTTATCTTCAAAAGCTCTAGACCTAGGTTGGTTCGTGTCTGTTCGTCTAGCGCTCCGAAAGGCTCGTCCATCAGAAGAACTTTAGGGTCGGGGGCCAACGCCCGGGCTAGGCTTACACGCTGTTTCATACCACCTGAAAGCTCAAAAGGATACAAGTGCTCAAACCCCTCAAGGTTGACTAATTTGATCATTTTACTCACAAGAGTTCCGTGGTCTTTCTTGTTGTAGTCAAGTAGTTCTAAACCCAGAGCAACATTTTGATATACAGTTCTCCATGAAAGCAGGAGCGGGTCCTGAAAAACGTATCCAACAACTCCGCGCAGGGGTCCGTTCACTTTTTGATTGAATATCTTCACGGTTCCGTTTGTGGGTTTAATCAGCCCTGCTATGATGTTCAGTATAGTTGATTTTCCACAGCCAGAAGGGCCTATAATTGATAGAAACTCCCCTTCCTCAGCCTCGAAAGATATGTCCTTCAGAACCGGTAATTCTGCGTTGTCTCCAACCCGAAAAGCATGCGTTAAATTCTCCACTGAGACGGCGTTCATCTACGTATGTCCACTGACCGTAGAAAAGAAGAGAGAAACTTAAAGGTATTGTCCGCTGAACCATTGCTGGATTGGCGGTGGGTTTTTCACAGCCCCGCTTCTGTCCAGTATTTCCCTCATTTTCAGCAAAGCCGGCTCGTTGGGAGATCCAAGGTAGTTGGGTTTGTATGCGTGATAAAACCGTTGTGCAACTGTCGTTGACATACCGTATCCCTTCGGCGGCCTTTCTGCCATCAATGCTATGGAATTCTCAGGCTCAAGAGAGTATTTTCTCACTAAAGCTCGCCAATAATCTATGAACCGTGAAACTGCTTTTGATTTCTCTCTGTTCTGTAGCACTTCCGAGGTCGTTGCGATGGCGAATTCATGCCAGTCGGCGCCGACGATTTCGTTGAAAGCCAGTATGGCTCTGCCACGTTTCTCTTCGTCAATCCTCCACATCGTGTCCAAGCTCCATATCCAGACGTCGATCTCCCCTCGTTCCAAAGCTGCATTCAGAGCTTCTACAGCACCCAGAGAAACACCTTCAATCTGCTGGTCAACTTTAGCGCCGATCAAGTCGCCCAGCAGCCACATGTACTGGTGGCTTGGCGCTCCGGGCCTTGAGTAGCCGACTTTAATCTTTCCACCTGTCCTGACACGATTCCTCAAGTCGTCGATGGTCTTGAAGCCGCTTGCGTTGCTGGCTATTACGCCGAACATAGAGCCGTAAACGCTGAAATAGACTATCTTGAGCGGCGCTCCAGTCGATATTCCGGCCACTACGCTTGAAACTGCGTCGCCGGGCCCTGTTATGTCGGCACGTTTGTCAACCACGTCTGCGACTGCTTGTCCCGACCCTGCGACAAGGTTTGATTTTACCTTTATCGCATATTTTTCAGCTAACTCCTTGTCTGACTCCATCAAAAGCCAAGGCGGGGAAACGCCTCGACCGCCTGCAGCCATCGATATCGATATCTCAACAGGCTCCAGCTCGGGAACTTTTTGCACAGTGACGGTTGTGGGCCTTGTGGCTGTTTGTGTTTGTGTGACAGTTATTCTCTGCTGACCTGTGGATGAGCCAAGAAAATAGCCTCCGATTCCAGCGACAACACCAACCCCCACAACGGCTGCGCTCGCTGCGGCAGTGCTGAGAGCTTTCCTCCGAGTTATAGAGTTAGGAGTTTTGTGAGATGAGTTGTTCATCTCCATTTTGTTGAGACAGTTTTAATTCCTAGATATAAATTTTTGTGTTCAGCAGTGTAAGCACCAGACTGCCGTTTCAATCATCATACCCACCAGTTCATCACACAACCAGACAGAGCACACTTGACAAACATCCTGCTTAGAGCCGGGGAGGGGATTTGCACCCCTGTAGAGCGGCTCTGCAGGCCGCCGCCTCGCTGCTCGGCCACCCCGGCCAGTGTTCTAGTATGTCTGGGTTGGTTTAATACATTATCGCTTGATGGAGTGTTGGCTGGTGGTGGGGTTTTGGTGGTCGCCATGACGTATCCGACGAACCCTGCTACAAGCAGCAGCATCAGCGTGATTATGAGGGCGGTGAGCCTTACGGCGTCTTCGGGGTTGAGGAAGCTGATGTAGCCGGCCCACCACGCTGTGTAGAAAAAGGCTCCGCCGGCAGCAGAGGCCATCAACAAATATCCTGCTATCCGTGGTGCTTTCACGGCCATGGTTGGTGTGAGCCTCCTTTTAGCTCCGTTTCTTCGGACGCAGATTTATAAGCTCTGTTTCTAGATGTCTGCTAGGTTGAGCGTTGACAGGCGGCGTGTGGAGGCTGAGCTTCGTGGCAGGAGTCTGGAGGTTTTCCTTTACGTCGTGAGGGCTGGAGGGCCCGTCGGCGTTCGGGATGTTCAGCGTGGGTTGGGTCTTTCAAGCCCCAGCGTAGCCCACCACCATCTCGAGAAGCTGCATTCGCTCGGCGTTCTGCAGAAGGATGACAAGGGTTCTTACACGGCTGTCGAGAAGGTGGACGTCTCCGTCCTCAACTCCTTCGTATTAGTAGGCAGACGGCTTCTGCCACGGATGGTTTTCTACGCAGCCTTGTTCACGAGCTTCACAGCCCTGTACTTGGCCACTCATCCAGCATCACCTGACCCCTATGCGTTGACCCTAGGTCTGGCTGCGTCGTCAGCCACGATTTATGAAGCAGTCCGCACGTGGAGGAAGAAGCCGTGGTGAAAACCTGTTCTAATCCATGGACTTATGAGGAGGAGGGCTGCATAATATGTTGTTGAAAGGGCTTGCACCCGTCATGCTGGGCGTCTTGGTCGCAGCGGCTCTATTCACAGGCATATACTTCTCAGAGCCCATGGCTCCATCCGAGGAGGCGGCAGCTTTCGCAACTCCCGAGATAAGGCTTGCTGATAAAGCACAGCCGGTCGAGACTCAGGTCTACTTGGGGGTTGGAGCCGGCTCGCTTGCCACAGCCTCAATAGCATACTTGGCAGCTTGGCTGCTGTCTAGGCGGGAACCTTCATAGCCTTGTAATGCTGTCGCAGCTTGTTGAAGTCTGTGCCGGAGGTTTTCACCGAGTAGTATGTTTTGGCTTTGTCTATGGCCCTCTCGTATTCTCTGCCAAGCCTCGTGAAGTATTTTTCGAGGCGGTCAAGCCAGAACCTAGCTCCTGCGTTGAGGAGCGTAGTAGTGAGTATCCGCATCAGGAAACTGTCTTTAGAGATTTTGAAGGCGATCGACTCGGCCATGCGTTTCGTGTTCCGCCAGCAAACGTATATCAGAGCTGCTTGGGCCGGCGTCAGGTTGGCGTAGACGTCTGTCAGGACGTTGGTGCCGCGTAGGCTGCCGAGGTTGACGAGCGCCATGGGTGTGACGGTGAAGTGGAGGTTGAGCGATGCCATGTGGTTGATGAGGCCGATTGTGTCCCAGCTGTCTTCGTCGGTTTCGCCTTCCTGTCCCAGAATGATTGTGTAGGCGGGTATCCAGTAGGCTGCGTTGTAAACCTTCTGGCCTTCGACCACTATCTCTGCCCATGTTCCGTCAACCCCAACCTTCAACGGCTTGGCCTTGTTGGCCATGTGCTTAAGCACAAGCCTGTCGCTGCCTGTCTCGAGGCCTATCTGGACGCCGATGTGCTTGTCGGGGCCGGCTCCGACGATTTTAGACACGCCCATAGCCGCCTCCGGGTCGGCTGCGACCGGGGCCAGCGTTGCGTGCATCGGGTTCGCTTTGACGACATGGGGCATGATGGTTCTGTAGAGCTTGAAGATAGCTTCCTTGTTGGGCCAGAACTGCGGGTCTCGGACCATGTAAGCCCACTGGTTGTCTGTGACGAACCATGCGTTGGATATTCCTCCTCGCAGGTTGACCTTGACCTCCTCGAGGACTTTCTCCGGTGGGTAGTATCGGAGCGGACGTGTGGTCACTTCGCAGAAGTCGCAGTCTATTCCGCAGCCTCTCATTATCTCAGCCTGCCCGCTTATCGCTGGGTTCACTATGGTCGGTATGTCGTCTATTTTCGGCAGCCTGTACCGTGATGCTGGGTTTCTGCAGATGAACCTGCCTGCGTGGTCTTGGACGTAGCGTATGAAGGGACGGCCGTAGGCGTCGAAGGTTGTTGTTTTATGGCCGTGCATGAATATGGTTTTGTCGAGGCTGTCCTCTATCAGCTGCTCGAACAGAAGGTGGATGATGTCGTCCATCTCTCCCTGCACGACGTGGTCTATCCCAAGCCTCTCCAGCTCTTCCTTCCTGTGTTCAAACTCCCACTCTCCTGAGCCGCCGACCAAGACCTTCGCACGGCTGCCTGTGTTTTTCTTGGCGACGGCTATAGCGTTCATGAGGTCTTCGAACTCCTTAGCAACCCATGACTTTTCACGGCCGGCGTTGTTGAACATCAGCGTCAGAGGCCCGAGGCCCAGCGGGTCCATCGTGTTTACGCCTATGATCTTTGTGTCGGGCCCGATGAACCTAGAGATGAACCTTGGGTGGGCTACGACCGTCCTAAGCTTCGACTTCTTGACAAGACAGGCCTCTATCTTCCTTATTGCGTAGGGGGCGAGCAACGCCCTGCCGGCGTGGTCGTAGGGGGCGTCAGGCAGAGATAGGTAGTGGTAGACGGGCCCGGGCACGAATTTGACGGGGGCGCAGGGGAGGAAGCTGAGGAGCGGGAAGTCGTGAAACCTATGGCCTAGCGAGGGGTCGAAGGTTAGGACGACTTCCACCATTTCCAGTTGTAGGATTATTAGCCCGTATATAAGCCGTTTTAAAGCTTCAGCAGACGGTTTAATGCTTTAATGCACGTTCTTAGCAGCAAGGTTGAGCGGTTTGAGGACGCTGACGGTTGGCTACGTTCTATCAGCTATCAACTCCTTCGTCTTCACGCTTCCGACGGTGATGATTTATCCGGCGCTCGTTCTCTACCCGGTGTCAATAGTTCTCCGAGGCCTTGGGTGGTGGAGGCTGAGGCAGAGAATAGGGCTGGTTGGAGTTCTCTCGCTTGTAGTCTGGTCGCTGGGTCTGACGTGCTTCGGGTTTGTTTTAGCTCAATTTCTCGATGTTTTTGATCAAGCTTTGTCTTTCGCTCTGTATTTGTGGGCGGCGTATTCTGTGGTTGAGGCAGTCATCTACGTAGCTGCTGGCCGCAGCCTCGGTGCGAGGCTTTTCTACCTGTCTCCGGTTAGCTTGGTCGGAGTTGCGTCTCTTACCATGACTGTGGTTTTCCTCGGAAGCGGAGTCAGAGCTTTGGAGAACGCGGTGGGGCCGACTCTTTACATCACAACTTTGACGCTTTTCATCTCAGCGGCTGCAAGCGCCGCGGCCTCGGCCCGAATATCAACGTATCCCGTGAGTACGCCTGCCCGTTTTCTTCCGCCCTCTAGGCTGTCCGACGTCGGGCCTGTGAGCATAAAGGCATCGCACAGCACGTTGGAGGCCACGGTTGAGACAGTCAGGCCCGGCGCATCTCTAAGATGTCCGGTGTGCAAGTCGGCTGAACCGCTGAGGGCGGCAAAATGCAGCGCATGCGGCTACGTCTTTGAAAAATCCGCCCGTGGCCTGCGATGTCCCACGTGCTCGGCGCCTTTCTCCAAAGCTGTGAAGCTGCCTACCCAAGGCCTCTACATCTGCGGCCTCTGCTCCACGGTCATGAAAATACCTGTCAGAAGACAGTAATGAGCACGTTTGTTGTCGTCAAAGCCTATGGTGGATGCGGCGGCTTAGGAGACCTCTCTAAATAGAGCAAGGTGTATACAGTATTGTATGTACGAAAATTTAAATGTGCACAGATGAGCATCAATAGATGTTGATGGTTTTTGCTTAAGAAGGCTGTTATTCCGTTGGGCGGCCTCGGAACCCGTCTGTACCCGTTGACAGTCGACACCTCGAAAGCTATGGTCCGTTTTCTCAACAGGCCGTTGATTGAGTGGATGGTTGCTTCTCTGGCCAGGCAGGGTGTTAGGGAGGTTTACTTGGCCGTAAGCGGGTTCAACAACTACATACCTTTGATAGACTACATGGGAGGAGGTGAGAGAATAGCTTTCACCCTCAGCCTGCCGCCAGACGT
>JANWZU010000021.1 GCA_025054795.1 Candidatus Caldarchaeum sp. | reverse complement strand
CTGCAACCCTGTCAAAAAACTCAAACCGATTAACCTAACTGGAAGGCCTAGGGTCTTCGAGATAGCTGGGCTGGCTTACACATCTAGGCTTCCCTCGCACGTGGCCGAGAGAATGGCTAAGGCATGCGAGAAAGTCTTGGTCGGCAGGGGTTTTCTGCGTGTCGAGATAAGGAGGGAGAGTTTGAACGAGGGAGACGAGCGGTGCGCAGCAGACCCGGGTGCAGGCCTGTTCCTAGCAGCCCTCTGCGAAGACGGTGTTGTTCTGGGGGTTGACAAGCTCGGCGAGAAGGGGGTTCCGGCTGAAAAAGTTGGGGAAGCGGCTGCCGCAGACCTTCTGGAGGAACTTGACAGCGGAGCTCCAGTCGACAGACATCTGGGAGACATGCTTGTAATCTACTCGGCTCTGGCCGACGGTAGGTCGGTATACGAGGTCTCGAGGCTGACGAGCCACACAATCACTAGCATCAAGGTATGCGAGCTGATTACAGGCTGTAAGACTAGTGTTCAAGGCGGAATGAACGAGAAAGCTGTCATAACCGTTGAAGGAATAGCTCACGTCAACAATAATATATGAGTAGTGTGTCTCGACTCGGGATGCGGCGAGGACTTTTCATAGGAAGGTTTCAGCCATTTCACTTGGGGCATCTTAAAGCAGTCAGCTACATCCTCGAAAGAGAAGACGAATGCATAGTGGGAGTTGGAAGCGCACAGTACAGCCACACAGTCGACAACCCCTTCACCGCCGGCGAACGCATCGAAATTATACACCGGAGCCTGAAGAACTCCGGAATAGAACTAGGAAGGTGCTTCATAATACCCATCCCCGACGTCGGCGAGCACATGCTGTGGGTCTCACGTGTGATATCTTTCTGCCCTGCCTTCCAGACGGTTTACAGCAACAACAGCTTGGTGCGTGTTTTGTTCGAGGAGGTGGGGTTTAGGGTCGAGCCTGTGCCGTTGTTCGACAGAGGCCGGCTGATGGGGACTGAGATAAGGAAGTTGATCGCTCAGTCGGGAGACTGGCGGAGCAGGCTACATCCCTCGGCAGTCGAGTATCTGATGAGCATAGAATGTGAGAAGAGGCTCGCAACTCTGCTCAAGAACGACTTTTAGATATGATGATTTTGTCTCCTGGCTTGACTCCCAGCTTTTGAGCGGCGCTTCCCATGTTGACCGAAACCTCCAGAAACCCCGTACCGCCCACTAAGAGTGCAGGCTGGCCCACAGCGGTCTGCGCGTAGTACGAGACGATGGGCACTTTTTCTAATGACTTCTCTCCAGCGGCGACGTCAGCAGACCGCCATCCCTTTGGAAGATTGTTTTTGATGTTCAGGATTACGTTTCCGAACCGGTCAACATGCAGGACCGTCGCCTCAACCGAATCCTTCAGCCATCTCGGTTCTGGAAGGCTAAGGCTCTTCATAGTCTTCAACCTCTCCACGTGCTCCATCCAGTTTTCTCCGGCCAAAACCTTCCCAAGCACTCGGGCGAATACATCCCTCCCGTGAAAAGTTGGCGACACATCCTCCAACGTCTCCGTCTTAATTCTCCATACTGTCTCAACTCCGTCGTCCTGAACAGCTGGATATAAAAGCCCGGTGTCGGGGCCCGTGAACAACCTACCCCTAGCCGTCTCCACGAGGAGGGCGTTGCGCTCTCCACCGACACCCGGGTCCACTACAGCCAAGAAAGCAGTTCTGTCGGGGAATGTTCTAGCAGCGAGCTCCAGAAGGAAGGCACCTTCGAGAGTGTTGAAGGACTCGACTTCGTGGGTTATATCTACTAACGTCAGGTCAGGCCTGTGTTTCAGCAAAACAGCCTTCACCTCCGAGACGTAGGTGTCTCTAAGCCCGTAGTCGGTCAGCAGAGCCACCAAGGATGTCCTCACGTATTTATCCTGCATCAAACTCTGTGCCTCCGTGCGTAGATATAAACAGGTGATTGTGATACGGAGCGATTTGAGGATGAGCGTGGGTAAGACGGCTGCTCAGGCTGCGCACGCAGCCGTTCTGGCTCTGGAAACGGCAAGGCGTAGGAGACCCGAGTGGGTGGGCGGCTGGTTCGAGACAGGTCAGAAGAAAGTCGTGCTCAAAGTGGGTTCGGAGGATGAACTGCGGCGGGTTGCTGCCGCATCTGCAGCCAAGGGCCTGCCTTTCGAAATAGTCGAGGACGCAGGGCTGACAGAGCTTCAGCCCGGAACATCCACAGCAGTCGGAATAGGCCCTGCTCCGGAGGAGGAGATAGACAAGGTGACCGGAAGCTTGCCATTACTCTAAACTTATCAACTACTCCAGACGCACTAAAGCCGTGATCGAAGAACGGCCTAAAACAACATACGTCCTAATAGCCATTAACACAATAATTTGGGTTATGATTAACCTCTTCCTCACCCGTCAAAATCAGCTGGCCTCCTTCCTCTACACCTTCGGAGTTGTTCCGATATTCGTACTCAACGGGCTGAACTACTTCTCTTTGCTCACCTACATGTTTGTTCACGTTGACTTTTTTCACATACTTCTAAACATGTACAGCCTTTTCCTCTTCGGAAGGGATGTAGAGCTTTACCTCGGCAGAGGAAAGTTTCTCTTCGTATATCTTCTGAGCGGAGTGGCCGCTGCGTTGTTCCACATCTTTTACTTCGTGGTCTTCCTCTCGCTGGAATGCTCTCCAACGATGAGGCCGATACCGCAAGCCTGCTTGATTCCGTCCATCGGCGCATCCGGAGCCATATTCGGGATCATGGGAAGCTACCTGCTTTTCTTCCCTTTCAGACGGCTTTACGCATTTCTTTGGCTTGTACCCGTGGTAGCCCCGGCTTTCGCCGTCATCATCGGCTTCATCCTCATCCAAACCGTTTTCATGCTCACGACACCCTTCAGCACAATAGCATACACAGCCCACGTCGGCGGTTTCCTTGCAGGCCTAACTCTTTCGCTTCCTCTGAGGAGAACTCGTAGAGAGGAATGGTTCTTCTATGGTTGAAGCTATATGTATAAAAATAACCAGCCGAGATTATCGCCGAGCATGTGGCCTTACCTCAGAACTCCGTTTCCCGGATACGTGAAGACAGGTATTTTCGGATACAGACATGTTGACTCGAGCTCGGTAGTCAACATGGTTGAAGAGACAGAAATACCATATAGAAAGATAGATGAAACTGTCTCAAAATATGGTGTGGAGAAGGTTCACAGAACGGAGGACGCTAACGGAGTCAACTACATACTCTACAGGTTCAGGAACTTCAGGCTCATCCGTTATCTGTTGAACTGGGGAAGGATGGCCTCACTCTTCCCAGCACACATCACGACAGCATGCTGCTCAGTCGAATTCGCAGCCACACACTCGCCACGCTACGACCCCGAAAGGTTCGGATGGCTCCCCGCGACAGGAAGCCTACGCCAGTCAGACGTACTCGTAGTCGAAGGCACCGTCACCTCTAAGATGGCCATGAGGCTTAGGCTCGTCTACGACCAGATGCCCGACCCCAAATGGGTCATAGCCATGGGGGCGTGCGCCATCAGCGGAGGTCTCTATGCGAAGGATTCCTACAACGTGATTCAGGGGATAGACGACATTCTTCCGGTGGATGTTTACGTTCCCGGATGCCCGCCCCGGCCTGAGACCTTTTTCCAAGGAATTCTGCTTCTGCGGGAGAAGATTCTTTACGGAAGGTGGGGTTAGTGTCTCTCCAACCGGTCATACAGGCTGTTGAAGCGAAGTTCGGCGGAAGTGTTTTGGAGAAGGTTGTTGATGAGAAGAAGCTTGTCAAGCTGGTTGTAGACAAGTCGGTGTTAGTGGCTGTTGCTTCATACTTGAGGGACAGCCACGGGTTCGACCACGTCAAAGCAGTCTCAGGAGTTGACTTGAGCAGGCTGCTCAAGAAGGAGAACAAAATAGAGGTAATATACCATCTAGGCTCCTACACAAACCCAGAGCTGCACAGAGCAGACCTAGCCATATCGGTTAAGCTGGACAGAAATGCACTTCAGACGCCTTCGTTGACGGGAGTGTGGCCGAGCTGCGACTACCACGAGAGGGAGACTTACGAGATGTTTGGAGTCGTTTTCGAGGGCCA
>JANWZU010000171.1 GCA_025054795.1 Candidatus Caldarchaeum sp. | reverse complement strand
GAGCTGCCCTCTTCCGTCAGAGAGTATCTCAGCTGGCTGGAGAAAACCCTCGACGTCAAAATATCCATCGCATCGGTGGGCGAAGAAGCCGGAATGGCTGTGAGAAGGGACTGACGGGAATGCACGACGACAGGCTAGACCCTTTGGAGGCTGTAAGCCCCGTCGACGGCCGGTACCGTGAAACCCTGCGTGAATGCAGCATCTACTTCAGCGAACACGCCCTCATCAAGCAAAGGCTGCTGGTTGAATTAAGATATCTCCGCTCCTTCCTCAAAGCTGTGGGGTTGAATGGAGACCAGCCGAAGCTGATGGAGCTCGAGGAAAAGTTGGCCGAGCTGTCGTTGAAGGAGGCCGCTGAAGTCAAGCAGCTTGAGAGAAAGCTGGGCCACGACGTCGTGGCAGCCACGTCTTACCTAGGTGAGAAACTGGAGCAGCACGGCCTCAAGCACCTCAAACCCCTCATACACTACGGGCTCACGTCCGACGACGTCAACAACATCGCCTACGCACTAGCCATATCCGGCTTCATCAACCAAACATACACGCCCCAGCTTCTAACACTCGTCGAAAAACTCACAGCCCTAGCGGAGACCCACAAGTCAACGCCTTTTCTCGCACGCACCCACGGCCAGCCGGCCGTCCCCACATCCTTCGGCAGCTTCGTCGCCAACTACGCCTACAGGCTGGCAAACCTCGCCGTCAAGCTCAACAACCTCAAGCCTCAGGCAAAGCTCGGAGGAGCTGCCGGAGACCTTGCAGCGCTCAAAACAACGTATCCAGACGTTGACTGGATGAGGTTCGCCGAAAGCTTCGTCAACAGCCTTGGGCTCGAACACAACCCAGCCGCAACGCAGACGCTTCCGCACGAGAGGATGTCCGAAATCCTGACAACCTTCGCCATAGTCAACTCCGTGCTTTCAAACCTCTGCAGAGACGTGTGGATGCTCGGAAGCCTCGGGCTGGTTGAGTATGCTAGAAGGGCGGAGGAGGTTCATTCGTCGACGATGCCTCAGAAGAAAAACCCACTGGCTTTCGAGAACGCAGAGGGGGCCCTCGACCTCTCGGCATCCATGCTCAGCTACATGTCCACCCGCCTCCTCTCCTCAAGGCTTCACAGAGACCTCAGCGACTCCATAATCAAACGCTTCTACGGCACAGCCCTATCCCTCAGCCTCCTCGGCGTCAAAAACATTCACAAAGGCCTCGACAACCTACACGTAAACGTCGAAGCCATGAAAAAAGAAGTCGAATCCAACAAACAAGCCCTGATGGAAGCTGTTCAACTAATTCTGCGAAAACACGGAGTAGAAGACGGATACGGCCTCGCAGCCGAGGCAGCGGAAAAAGGCCTTGAACGGCTCCGTCAACAGCTCCTGCAACGTGGACAAAACCCCGAAATCATACCCCAAACAACAGAACAGTACATCCAAGCCGCAGCCGAGAAAGCCGCACACCTGCTGGAAAAAACAAAACACATAATAAGTTACCTACGTAACCAGTTACCTAGGTAACTTGCTGTTCAACCTGAAACTCAAGGAAAAGCTAAACGACCTCTCTGTCAGATAACATGACCGGGTGCTATGTCAAGCCTACGGCTAGGCCGGTGAAGCTGACCGCCAGCGCCAGCCGTCCCTCCACCTAACCAGCCCATGCTTATTCTTCAGCTCTTCGTAGAGCCGCCGAGCCTCCTCGAAGAACCCATCATCCCGCAGAACGACACCTTCATGCATGATGTCTAGCGCCACTGGGCT
>JANWZU010000011.1 GCA_025054795.1 Candidatus Caldarchaeum sp. | reverse complement strand
TGCGCCCTCGCCCGTGAAACGCTTCTGAAAGCTGTTGACACCGCTGAAAAACACGGCTTTAAAGTCCTCCACGGAATAGTCGACTGCCTCTGGGTCTGGAGAGACAACGCATCCGAGGAAGACTACAGAGAGCTGAAGGAGAAGCTGGAGAAGAAGCTCGGCCTGCCGCTGGAGTACGAAGGCACATACAGATGGATAGTTTTCCTACCCTCACGCACTCACGCCGAAAGGCCTGTGAACAACAGGTACTTCGGCCTCTACGTCGACGGCCGTCTCAAGTACCGTGGAATCGAGCTGCGGAGAAGAGACACACCTCTGATCGTCAAGCAGATGCAGAAAGAGATTCTGGAAAAGCTGGCTGAAGCAGATTCGCCCGACCGCCTCCGCCTGAAGACAGCCGAATGCCTCGAGACGTACAGACGGTATCTCAGGATGATTCGTTCAGGGGATGTGGAGGCTGAGAGCCTTGCGCTGGTCCGGGGCGTGAGCGCTAGCTTAGAGAGCTACAGGAAAAAGCTTAGGCACGTCCTAGCGGCTAAGATGCTCGAGCAGCACGGCTGGACAACACAGCCGGGACAGAGCGTTGAGTACGTGGTTAAAAGAGGCGGAGGAGTGCCGCTGCAGCTGGTTAGGGACGGAGGCTACGACGAGGAGTACTATGCGGAGCTGCTGCGAAGAAGCATGGAGACTCTTCTGCAGCCGTTCATCACTCGATTTCAGACGAGGCGGCCAGAGCCATAAAGTCTTCAGGCTTGACCAGAGCGTCGAAGTCGGGTGGGAGCTGTCTGTTCTCCTCCAGCACCCTTCTCGTGAGGTACCAGAAGGCAAATGGAAGTGATGTTCTGCTTCTGTTGTTCATCGGTATTATCAGGTCGACGTTAGCGCATGTGTTGTCCGTGCTGCACATCGCTATGACAGGCACCCTAGCTATCCTAGCCTCCTCCAACGCCTGCACATCGTACCGTGGGTCGGATATTATCACAAGAGCCGGCTCCATGTAGTTCTTCAAAGTCCTGTTGGTGAGCATGCCGGCGGGCATCTTCCCAGCAATGGCCACACCGCCAGTCAGTTCAGCGTATTTCTGAACGGCCTTCATTCCAAAGACATGGGTCGAGACAGCGACAACCCTGTCGAGCGGATAGTATGAAATCATCTTGGCCGCTAGGTTGAGCCTCTCGAGGATCTTCTTTATGTCGAACAGGTATACTCCATCATACCGCATCTTGAATATGAAAGGCTCCATGTGCTTGACCTTGATTCTTGAGCCGATGTGCACGTTGTATTTCACAAGCTGTTCGAGAATTGCTGCCTCCAGCTCAGCGGGTAAAGTCATGCGGAAGCCACCTCCTTGATTGCGAGCTCGCTGCGGTGTTTTCGCCAGATTCTAAGAATCTCATTGGCCTTAGCCACCCTTTCGCCACCCACTACTCCTGCCTTAATAAATCTGCCGCCGAGGCCTACAGCTAGATGGGAAAGAAAAGCATCACAAGTTTCCCCGGACCTGTGGGAAACAACCCTCACTATCCCGTGCCTCTCAGCCTCCACAGCCGCTTCAACCGTGTCGGTTATGCAGCCGACTTGGTTGGGTTTGAGGATAACAGCCCTAACGGAGCGTCTTTCAGCAGCCTTTCTGACCAATTCCTTCCTAGTCACAACTAGGTCGTCGCCGCAGACGAGTAGGCTTGGAAAAGCTCTGCAAAGCTCTGAGTAGGATTCGAAGTCCGTTTCCTCGAACGGGTCCTCGACATACGAGAGTTTGTAGCTCTCCACCAGCTCTTGAATGAAATTGAACTGCTCCCGGGTTGTTCGCTGAACTCCTCTGTTTCTGTAAACGTATGTCTTTGTCTGCGGGTTGTAGAGCGTCGAGGCTGCGACGTCCAAGCCCAAGCCGACATCAAGCCCTCGTGCCGCCTCCGCCACATACTTCAAAGCCGTTTTGTCTTCTATGGGTGGTGCATATCCACCTTCATCGCTCTTTCCGCCTCCATAACCTCCAACGCTCTGGATGAGTACACGTCCAAGTCTTCGGTGCACCTCTATGTTTGTCCTAAACGCATCCTCAGCTGTGCTGGGTTTTGCTGGGAATACAAGAAACTCTTGAATGTCGGGAGCACCTTCGGCTGCATGTGCACCTCCTCCCAAAACGTTTCCTAACGGAAGTGGGAAGGAGGGCTTAATGCCTGAGAGGTTTGAGATGTACTTCCAAAGAGGAGTGTCTGTCAGCTTAGCTGCGAGTAGGGCTGCTGCGGCTGATACTGCGTATGACAGGTTTCCGCCTATCCTTGAGAAGTTCGATGTTCCATCCACCTCTTTCAGAACCATGTCCAGCCCTCTCTGGTCAACCGGGTCGAAGCCGACGAGACGCCGCTTCAACTCTCTTTCGAAAAGCTCGACGGCTTCAACGACTCCTCTGGGCGGGAAAGGAACGGCTTCGTTGCTTCCTCTGCTCTTGCCTGACGGAGCTGCAACACGTGCTGATGTCTTTTCTGACCAAAGCTCGACCTCAATTGTTTCAGAACCTCGGCTGTCAAAAATCAAAGAGGCATCCGCATCGGTTATCTCAAAAGACTGGTTCAAATCTAGGCCTCACCAGCCGTCACGTATTTTTGATGGAACTCAAGAAGCTCGTCCATAAAATCTACGGCTGAGATGAACATTCTCCTACAGCAGTATCGCTTAAACCCCATGCTGTCTAAAACTTCTCCAGGGCTCTCCCCGTTTTCGACACGTCGCCGGTATTCGTCCCATTTATGGGCTATGACGCGGCCGCAGCTGAAGCAGCGGATCGGGAACATCAATCCCAGCTCACCTGTAGCTTTTCTGCTTGAAGCGTCTAGCGCTTCTCCTGTTTGGTTTTTTAGGCTCGGCCTGTCGAGGGTCGTCAACCAAAAGATGTCTGTCGTAGGCTGCGATGATGCTCCTGCCTTCAGGTGTCATAGACGATATCGCCTTCGAGATAGCTATGGCCGCTGCGTCAGCCGAGGAGACGACGCCTCCGCCCTTGACGGAGATGAAGAAGTCATGGCTGTTCCAGAACTCTGGAATCAGCTTCAGCGGTGTGAGGATTTTGCTTCTGACGAAACCTCCTAGAAGGTTGAGTGGTGTTTTGTTGAAGAAAATGTTACCCTTGCCGGGCTTGACGACCACTTTAGCCACTGATGTCTTGCGTCTACCTACAAAGAGAGGTGTGGTTTTCTTCATTCAGCTCCACCTTTCAGCTGCTTGGAGAGCTCCCCGACAGTCATGGCTCGTATGTATTTTCCAGACCTGCTTATAGGCTTGCTGTGTTTCGCATCTGGAAACTCTATCAACTCGCCTGAAACGTTTGCTGGGCCTCTGAACACTTCAAGCCTCCTCCCTGCTTCTATGCCTCTCGGCTTCTTCCGAGGAAGCATCCTCAGAACGGTGTAGCGTAGTATCGCTTCAGACCCAGTTGGATACCATACCGTTATCTTCTTGTGGGAGGTGAACTGCCGTCTTCTTCTAAGCATCAAGTAGTGTTCTAGGATGGAGCTCTTCGTCCCAGTTATCAAGGCTTTTTCGGCGTTGAAAACCTTAACTCTATGTCCTTCGAGAAGCAGCTTAGCAATCTTCGATGCCAGCCTCCCAAGCCTGTATCCTTCAGCGTTGATTACGTAGGTTTTCTCATCCAATCAGCTTCACACCTCTTGCGTCTCCGAATTCTTTCAAGAAGTCCTCCAGCAGGAGAGGCCTACCGCCTGTGGCTGTTATTTTGCTTATAGCTGTGCGTGAGAAGCTGAAAGCACCCACCGTGAGCTTTTTGGTAAGCACTCCGTTCCCGAGAACTTTACCCGGCACGAACACTACATCTCTGTCCTCAGCGTTCCTCTGAAGCTGTGAAAGGCTTACCTCTCTCTGCATCCTTCTGCTGCGTCTCGACTCGTTTATGAGCCTCTCCGCAAAGCTCTTCTTCTTCGCAAGCCTTCTGACAGTCTTCTCAAGCCTTCTACCGACCAGCATCTCCTGTCATCTCCTCGAATGCTTTCTGAATGGAGGCAACTTCATTCTTGACGATTTTCACAGCCTTTTTAAGTATCTCAAGGGGATTTAGGAAGCCGAAGCTCTCGACGTAGAGATAGTTTTTTCCGTCTTCACGGTATAGAGTGGCTACTCCAGGCGTCCATTTCGAATGTCTTTTTCCTTTGCCCAGCCTCACGTAGAGCTCCAGCTCAACCCTCTGCCCTGGAGCCAAAGCGACTATCGGAATGTCTCCGTTGAAAGGCGCAACCTTTTCACCCTCTTTTTCAGGCTTGATATCTCTTGAGTAGAGAGTGAGTTTAGAGTCTGTTGCCTCTCCTTTCAGGACGAACCTCACGACGCATTTGTCGCATCCAAGCCTGCTTTGACAGTCGCATTCCTCCGGCAGCCTGTAGTTTTCCAAGTCTGTTATGAACGGTATAAGGGATATGCGATGAGCTAGAACTTCATTGGTCAGGCTTGATGAGTTTTCTATTATAAGCACCTCCTCTACCGCCATCGTCGGAACCTCCCTGAGAATAATTCTACGAAGCGCATTAGCAACGGAGTGAGGCGTCTCCTGTAGGTCTATTGTTATCGACTCGCTGTCCTCGGCCACAACCTTCAAACCGTCTCCACTACCCACAGCCTTCGCTTACATTATTTAAATTTGTAGGAGAAAAACACTTTAATAAAGCCCTATGGCAATTGATGAACAATGGAATCCAAGCTCGAGACGTTAACGCTAAAGGTTTCCGAGAGGGCAGCTAAGAAGATAGCCCAGCTTATCGCCGAGGAGAAAAACGACAAGCTGGCGTTGAGGATATACATCACCGGCGGCGGGTGCTCTGGATATAGGTACGGCATGGCTTTGGACGAAAACGTTTACGATGACGATGTTGTTGTCGAGGCTTATGGAGTACGGGTGGTGGTCGACTCGTTCAGCGCACCATTCCTAGAAGGCTCTGAAATAGACTATGTTGAAGACGTAATGGGCTCTGGCTTCTCCATCAACAACCCTAACGTGGCCTCGACATGCGGATGCGGCCACTCATTCAGCATGAAATGAAGCCCGCTGAAGGGGATAAGGCTCCGGACTTTAGGCTACCCGACTCAGAGGGTAGGGTCAGATCTCTGAGAGACCTTCTAGAAGGACACAGAGCGTTAGTGC
>JANWZU010000136.1 GCA_025054795.1 Candidatus Caldarchaeum sp. | reverse complement strand
GTTTCCGTTCCGCCTGAGCTGAAGCTGTTTGAAAAGGATTTGAAGGCGATGCATAGGTTGAAAGCTTGATACGACCGTATCCAGAACTAACTGTAGGTGCCTTCATAGTGGACGCTAAAGGCAGAATTCTTTTAGTCGTGAGCCCCAAATGGGGGTACAAGTACTCAATCCCGGGAGGGCATGTTCTCCACGGAGAGAAGGTCTTCGACGCCGTAGTCAGAGAGGCGGCTGAGGAAGTGGGGCTGCAAGTCGAGCCGGTCGAGGTAATCGCATTTCAAGAAATTTACAACCCCGCCATGTTCTACAGAAAGAATAGGCATTTCATCTTTGTCGATGTATTGTGTAAGGCTATTTCAACCGATGTGAAAACAGACGGAGCCGAGGTTCATGGACACATCTGGGTCTCGCCGGCTAAAGCGCTCAAGCTACCTCTGGAAAAGTACACGAAGAGGCTGATTAGGCATTACCTGAAAAGTAGACGTGTTAACCGTCTAAAGTTCTTCTCAGAACCTTTCCGAGCAAAACAAAAGACATAAGCAAGATAAACCCGGCTGTTGTTGCAATCAGCTCAAACCTTTGGTCCCAGAAGCCGGGTATGGCTATCTGGAATGAGAGCGATGAGGCCGAGCCGATTATGACGACTTTAGTAGACCAGTTGGGGATGTAAAGAACTATCTGCAGCCCCCTACCCGTTATCGCCAAGAAGTATTTTGGCTCGGAGCTGTTTTCGATCAGGAGCTCGGTTATACTTTCTGCGAGCTTAGCAGGCACTCCGTCAACTCTAACAGCTATGTCTCTTGGAAGGTAGTTTTTCATGAAGCCCTTGTCAACATCTATTATCACGATTTTTCCAGCGTTTGGTTGGGATGAGGACAGCACAAGCCTGACATGGTTTTGTTCGAATGAGTGGCTCTGGACAAAGACGTCGTACTCGGTTTTTTCAAGTTGAAGCTTGTTTGAAACACGGCTTAGGGAGAGAACCGCCCCTATCGCTTTGTTTTCTCCGAAAAGAACGGTTTTTTCCTCCGAGGAGGTTTTGACATTTCTAACCGTTTCCTTTTGTATGATCACTGTGTTGCCGAGGTTTATGAAGGCGTTTTTGGAGACGACGAGAGTATCATTTGAATACCGAAACCGCTCCTCTGTCAAATACACCTTGACAACCTCCTTTGTTGTAGCTATGGAAGCTATGCTGATCTCCATCTCCTCGCCTCCTGACTCGGCGCTTCTAACAATCTTCATGTTTATGGGCTTACCTGCCAAGACACCCTGAACACTCTCGACGAGTGTTTGAGCCTTCTCCAACAGCTCTCCTCCATGGACTTCGCTTTTGTCGTTGAGAGCCTGTTCAACAAGCTGTTCCGAAACATCCAGCAGAACTGCTGAGAACCCTGAAGCGCTAGCCCTGAGGGCGTAAACCCTACTCAGAATGTCAAAGGCCTTCAGAGCACTTTTCGGGTTCTGCTGATAAGTGTGCAAGACCTTCTGAAACTGCCGATTTATTTTTTCAACAGCCCTAACCACCTCCGCAGGGTCAGCGCTGGATTTTTTAAAAGAATCCTCGAGCCCGGCGACGGTTTGCTCTAGCGTCTGAGTGTCGAATCCAAGAGTTTTGAGAGTCTGTATCAGCGATTTAGTGGCTTCAAACCGAGCGGGTAGGCTGCTTTCAAGGCTCTGGGATTGGACGACGGGAAGTAGAATAGTTGCTGCCAGAAGAGCAGCGGCCGCCAACGGTCCGGGCTTGATTGTTTTCAATCTGTTTTTAAGCAGGTTAAGCCATATTTATTGGATTTACTGTCTAACAGGTTAGAAAGAAACGGTTTATAGGTTTGGTTTTCGAAGTTAGAGAAGAGGTATGGCGGCGGAAGAAAACCCGGATTTAGTTACGGTGTCTAATGCTTTAGAACCTCGGGATGAGAAGCTTCTTTTTTATACTCTGCTTAAAAACCCTATCCGACGCCAGATAATAACCCTTCTTAAGGAAAACGGGGCTATGGCTGCGACCGAGTTAAAGAGGTTTCTTGGAATAAGCGTCGGAACATTGTATTATCATCTGGAGTTTATGCATCCTTTCGTGGTCAAGACTTCGAAGAGAAAGTACATGCTCAGCGATAAGGGGCTTAGGCTGGTCGAGTCTATGAAGGTTTCTGACTTTTTGGCTGAATCGAGTGTTGGAGGTTTCCAAGGACCTAGGCGTTATCTGCTTATGTTAACTTTAAACCCTCTTCTCGACCGTGTGCAGATGTCGAGGATGACCATGGTTCCCGTGGCCTTCTTAACCTCCATCCTGTACGTGGTTTTGTCATGGCGTCTTTCGAACAGTCAGGTTCTCCTGCACTTCAGGCAGATGCCGACCTCAGAAGCTGCTCTCGTTGTATCAGCTTTGAACATCTTTGTCCTTATGGGTTTGCTTATGATTTCAGGGTTCATCGCCACACTGCGGCTAGGCGGAGAATCCTCCATAGCTTTAACCCTACCCATAGCGTTGACCCCGTCCATCATCCTGCTCACGTACTTCGCGCTGACGTCGGGTTTCGGGATAACGGGAGACAGCTTGTTTAACTCTGCGACTAGCTGGGTCTACTTGGTGTTGCATGTCTGGCAGATGGCTGCGGTCTCGGCTGTTTTGGTGAGCGCCAAAGGTGTTTCGTGGGAGAGGGCCGTCATCGCCTCAGCAGCACTTTCATACATAAGCTTGTTTGTCTCAAGCAACCTATGAAGCGTCCGGTGGTCAGATGAAGATTAAATCTTACGTAAGCCTTACCAAGCCTAAGATAGCTCTCCTAAACTTGATGACAGCTCTCATTTCCTACTTCATCGGGGGCGGAGGTCTATGGGGTGGCTTGCAGCTGGCTTTCGCAGGTTATTTATCGGTGGGAGGTGCCAGTGCAATAAACCATTACCTAGACATGGACATCGACTCGAAGATGGCGAGGACCGCTAGGCGCCCCATTCCGTCAGGGATTATAGAGCCTCGTAAGGCGCTTTACTTCGGAGTAGCTTTGGTGGCTGTTTCGGTTATTCACTCAGCACTGTCGCTCAACCTCTTGACATCACTCTTCATACTGCTCGGCGTTGTCATCTACATCTTCGTCTACACCCTTTGGCTGAAGAGGAGGTCTGTATGGAACATAGTCATAGGCGGCGCAGCAGGCAGCTGCTCTCCACTCGCCGGATGGGCTGCCTCCGGCTCAGAGTTCACAGCTCTACCGATAATCTTAGCCGCTCTCGTTTTCCTGTGGACACCCGGCCATTTCTGGGCATTAGCCATTAGAGCGTCTGAGGACTATAGGTCAGTAGGGCTGCCCATGCTGCCTGTTAGGTACGGTTTCCATGAGACCGCGGTGGCCGTCCTAGCCTCGAACATCCTATCCGTTTGTACAGCATTGACTCTGGCTCCGTTTGTGGCTAACCATGTCGTCTACCTGATGCTTGTTGCCTCCTTGTCTGGATGGTTAATCTTCGAAAACGTAAGAACAATAATCAGCAGGTCTATGGATTCTGCGTGGAGAGCTTTCAAAGTCTCTAGTCCTTGGCTAGCTGTGGTTTATGCTGCTTTACTTCTCACGTGGGGTTAAATCCACTGGAAGGTCTGAGAGGCTCCAGTAAACCAATCCTTTTTTGTCCATGAAGGTTTTGACCGCCCTAACTTCAACACCCTCCGATGCGGCTTTAAGTAGCAAAGGCCTGATTAGTGGGTCAGCCTCGTCGCATGGGGTGAAGAATTCTGCATGTGGATGAGCAGCCACGAATACAACCTTCGCACCGTTCCTTCTAGCCAGCTTCGCCAGCAAAGCGCAGTGTTTTCTACCACGCTCCGACACTGTGTCCGGGTACATGGCTCCACCTGCTTCGTTCATGTAGACTGCGGATTTGAGCTCGACGTAGACTAGCCTATCTCCGGGATCTTTAAAGAGGTAGTCCACACGGCTTCGCTCAACCAAAACCTCTTTGCCCTTCAACTCTAAACCCTCGAGCCAGGGAATCAAACCTCTTCGGTAAGCCGCCTCAAAAGCAGAAGACTGAAGACGGGTGTCCAG
>JANWZU010000135.1 GCA_025054795.1 Candidatus Caldarchaeum sp. | reverse complement strand
CTGCAAATGCACGAAGGCCGCAGCGGTCAGAATCAAGCCGTGCAGAAAATCTTTCACAACTCCTTTAGAAGTTCTCCAAATGCCCTCGAGGGTTTCATGCGCCTCCCAAAACCTCTCGGAGTCGAATAGCCTAACAGCTTTTCTGAAGCAGTCGTACGGACTTTCTTGACATCCCGGGCCGACCTCTACAACCTCGATTACTTTTAGGCCGTCTATGCTGGGCGGCTGTTGTGAAAGCATGTCTACTTCGATGTGGCGGCTGCCCACCCTCACGTCTATGACGTTGAAGCCTCTCGACCTAAGCTCTTCTATTAGCGTTCTTCTGTGGGCAGGGGACTGGTTTTCGTTTTGTGCTATCACTATGTAGCGCTTCATGGGCGAGTCGCTTCCAGCAACCATGCGAGGTAGGGCTTGCTCACATCCGTCGGAGTCAACTCAACGATCTCGGGAACTTTGTAAGGATGCTCAGACCTGACCGCCTCCTTCAACATCTCGGATTTCTCCCTGCTGGTCTTCATTATGAGCAGAACCTCCAAATCCTCGTTCACACGGTTCTCCCACCAATAGAACGAGCTGACGTCAACGACGTTGATACATGCAGCCAGCCTGCGCTCAACAAGGCTCCTACACCACTTATCGTATTCCCTGTTCTTGGGGTAGGTGACTAGCAGAACAGCCATCATCAAAGGGGTTCATGATGGAGTGAGATTAAAATTCTTCTAAAACAGGTAGTTGGCTGAAAATGTTGCCTTTTTCGCCGTGGCTTGCTTGGGCCATACCCATCGTCGGCAGCCTCTTCATCCCGCTAGTCTTCAAGGCCGGTAAAAGGGTTGGAGAGTCCTACGCAGTTGCGACGGCTTTCACAGCGGCGGCTTTCAGCTTCTCCATGATACCCGACGTCTACGGGCTTGGCCACAAAGGAATCGTGGTGAAAGTGCCTTGGATACCTCTGGGCAGCGACAGGTTCATCGAAGCCAGCCTACTCATCGACCCCTTGAGCGTTTTGATGGCCAGCATAGCCACGGGCATAGGCGCTTTGATTGTTCTTTACAGCGTGGGATACATGAGCCATGAAGAGGGGCTTCCACGCTACTACTTCTTCATGCTTTTCTTCATAGGCGGTATGACGCTTCTCGTCCTTTCGGAGAACTTTCTGATGCTCTACATCGGCTGGGAGATAGTTGGGCTGTGCAGCTACGCATTAATCGGCTTCTACAACAAAAAGCCGGAGGCAAACCACGCCGGCATAAAAGCGTTCGTGACAACAAGGGTAGGCGACGCCTCCATGCTGGTCGGTATAGTCTTGCTCTTCTCCATGTTCGGAACGTTCAGCTTCACAGGCCTTGAGAAGGCCATGCACGACTCGCTGGGCAAGGGCTTGGTCTCCACAGCCACGCTTCTTGTCCCTCTTCTGCTGATATTCGGCGGCGCCGTAGGCAAGTCAGCTCAGTTCCCCCTGCATGTCTGGCTGCCTGACGCCATGGAAGGCCCCACACCTGTCTCAGCCCTGATCCATGCAGCCACCATGGTTAAGGCAGGAGTCTACCTAGTTGCGAGGATGGTTTTGACGGTCGTTCCGTTCGAAGCTTTTCCACCAGCCGCTCTAGCCGAATGGTATCTGGCGATAGCGTTGATAGCAGGTTTCACAAGCTTCTTCGCAGCAACTATGGGTCTCGTCTCGTCTGACATTAAGAGGGTGGTAGCTTACTCGACTATCAGCCAGCTTGCGCTCATGCTTGCAGCTCTCGGGATGGCCTCCGAGCTCGGCCTGTTCAGCGGAACATTCCATCTGCTTAGCCACAGCATTTTCAAGGCCCTTCTCTTCCTAGCGGCTGGCGCCGTAATCCACGCCGTACACACAAACAACCTAGACGAAATGGGTGGTCTCAGAGCCAAGATGCCGATAACCTTCTGGACATCAGCCGTCGGAGTTCTATCCCTCTCAGGCGTGCCGTTGCTCAGCGGTTTCTGGAGCAAAGACCTCGTAATCGAATCGACACTCCAAGCCGGCAACCTAGTCGTTTTTCTGCTTATCACAGGGGCGAGCATTCTGACCGTCGCATACAGCCTAAGATGGCTCTACAAAGTCTTCCTAGCACCACCCACCAAACACACGGAACACGCTCACGAAGCTCCTCCAGTCATGACCATACCCCTCATCATACTCGCAGCCGCCTCAGTTGCGATAGGCGTTTCAGGCCCCTTGTTCGAAGAACAGCTACACCACTACCTTGGTCTTCACGGCAAAGTTTCAACCAGCCTAACCACCTACGCAACCTCAGCCGCAATACTGGCGGTTGGAGGCGGCCTCGGCTACATCTTCTACCTTGGAGGTGTTAGAAGACCTGAGGACGTGAGGTCTGGCCCGCTGGGCGGCATGGTTCATCGAATTCTGGAGAACAGGTACTACGTCGACGCCTTCTACTACAAAGTTTTCGT
>JANWZU010000127.1 GCA_025054795.1 Candidatus Caldarchaeum sp. | reverse complement strand
GAAACCTCCGACAGCCATTCGAGAAACTCAACATACTTGTCGGGAAGGCCTGTGCGCCCAGCCTCCTCCAGAACATCCCGGACTTTTCGTCTTTGACCTGTTTGACCGCTATGTGAAGTGAGCAGCCCATAGGAGGCGAGAAGCCCGGCTCCCACTCCTCCAGCTATGAACGGAATAGCCTTACGTCGCGTTATCATCCTCTTGGCCTCAGCCAGCTGTCGAGCACCGTGAAGACTCCTAGAACCGTCGACACAAGACCGATGAAAACAAGAACCCCTATGGGTATTACGGCCCAGCTTATCAAAGCTGTTATGACTGAGAGGCCGAAGCCTTCGAGACGGGCTGTGCCGCCGACGTATCCGACTGCGTACCCCATCAGAAAGCCTATCCCGTATGCTGCGATGTTGTGGAGCAGCAGCTGAGCTACAACGAAGTTCCTCCTGAGGTGTTTGACGCCGAGCAGGACGCCGGACAGATAGTATATTGCTGACCATGCTAGGCTGCCGAGAACTCCGAAGCCGACGAAAACGCCGTAGGCCACGAACATCCACGTTCCCGGCCACTCCGTCAGCTTGAGAGGAAGCGCAAGCCTAGCCACCAGAACAGGGGCAGCGACTGCGACGGCTGCGCATGCGTTGACTAGGGTTGAGGCGAGAAAGTAGCGAGCTGCGACGGTTGGCTGGAGGGCTTTCTTCTCAGCCACTATCATCGTCTTCTAGCCACAGCCAGCACAAGGTTAACCAATCCGAGAAGCGTTCCGAGAAGCGCTAAACCGACTCCGGCTCCTGTGGGTATTACAGCCCATCCTATCAAGGCGGTGACGACGATTGGCGAGCCGCCGTCAGCCACAAACCTACCGCCCTCCAAACCGACGTAGGCCGTCAGAGCGACAGTCATCAAGACGCCGACCTCGTAAAGGACAAGCGAACCGGCTGAAAGAGCTGTAGGAGTCTTCTCCACCCCAAACAAAGACTTGAGCAGAAAGTATGACAGAGACCATATGAAGGCTCCGCAAACACCCACAATCAGTAGGATGTAGTAGGACACCCAGCCCCAGCCGCCGGGCCATACGTCAACGTTGTGGGTTAGGATTGAGCCGGGGCCTGCTGCGAGCCTGAGGTCGGGGAAGAGGATGAGAGAGGTTGCGGCGAGGGCTACGAAGCCGTTTACAAGCCCTACTATGAAAAAAAGCTTGGAGGTTTTTAAGCTGTCCACAGCGTTCACCTTCTTCGAGCAGCCATCACAGCCATGACCGCTACCACGGCTACAGCCGCGTAGACCGTTAAGGCGAAGTAGTCGCTCAAGAACCATGCAAGGTCTTTGAAGCTTCGGCTGGGTTCGAGAGCTACAGGCCGTCCGGCTTTGACGTCGGCCCACTGCGGAAACGTAGTAGCACCCCCAGTCCTCTCATAGGTGAATTCAACAAAGTCCCAGTTCTCCTCGACGATTACGGGCTTGTTGTTTACTACGTTGACCTTCAAAACCATCTTTATCTTTCCGTTGAATTTTCCAAGAATATCCGAGTCTCCGCTCATCTCCTGCTCGCTTTCAATAATTCCCGTTTCACCCTCTACTCTCTCCCGGAAGCTTAACTCCTTAAACTCTATTGTTTTAGCCGTTCCTAGTGCCGTTATGTACAGTATTCTGATGTTTCCCTGTCCTCTGTAGGTTCCGCCTAGACCGCCCGACCTACCTCCCCACACGGCCACCGAGGTTCCTGTGTATTTGTCGACTACGGCGCTTACGTCTCGGCGTGTGATGTCTTGGAGATATGTGCTGAAGAAGCTGCGTAGGTTGACTGGGAAAGCAGGTGTTGTTGTGGCCTGCGGAGTTGTTTGAACAGGAGTTGTGACGGTGGTTTGAGGTGTGGTCTGGACGGGCGTGGTCTGCTGAGGGGATGTTGTGACTGTCTGAGTCGGGGTTGGGGTTGGTGTTGGCATCGGGGTGGTTGTCGGAGTCGGCGTTGGCTGGCTTGGCTGCGATACGAGGAAAGTAACTCCTAAACCGATTGCTATCACCACAATAACTATCGGTATACCAAGCTTGACCAGCGGGCTTCTAGCCATGACGGTCAAAAAGTATGCTGCCTTATTTACTTTAACTCCCTACATCAACTCCAAATACTCTCACAGCAAAAACAGGAAAGACGCAGACTATTTTCACGAAAAAGGTTAAAAACCCTTTGAGGCTTTTGGAAAACCATGCCAAGCAATCGCAGCGACCGGGTTGTGCTGGTGACAGGGGCCTCCAGCGGCATCGGTAGGGCTGCGGCTCTTGAGTTCGCTAAACGTGGCTCAACGGTCGTTGGCGTAGCGAGGCGCCTTGATGAGTTGAATAAAGTCGGCGAGGAGGCTGCATCGCTTGGCGGCAGGTTCAAGCCCGTCAGATGCGACGTGTCTGAGAAGGAGCAGGTGTTCGCAGCCGTCGGGGATACGGTTGAGGAGTTTGGACGTCTTGACGTGCTTGTCAACAACGCCGGAGTAGGGCTTTACGGAGAGTTTAAAGACATCAGCCTCGACGAGGTTGAAACTCAGGTCAAGGTTAACTTGATGGGCGTTGTCTATTTCATAGAGGCTGCGCTGCCGCACATGCTCAAGCAAAAATTCGGCAGGATTGTGAACGTCTCATCGGTGGCAGGGTTCATCACGGTTCCGAGCATGAGCCTCTACTGCGCAGTTAAGTCGGCTGTCACCGTGTTGTCAAGAGGGCTTGACATGGAGCTGAAGAAGCACAACATACGTGTGGCCGCCGTCTGCCCCGGCTCGGTTGACACGCCTTTCTTCAACAACCCCAGCGTCAACTCCCGAGGCGGCCGACCCATAGGGCCCGTCATCAAGCCTGAAAAAGTGGCTAAAGCGATAGTTTCGGCGGCTGAGAACGGAGGCGGCGTCAAAATAGTTCCCGCATACTACTGGAGCGCAGTCTACCTCGTCAACACGCTGCCTTTCATGTACCGCTTCGTCGAAAAAGGAGCACCAAAACCCAGAGCCAAGATAAACAAACACTAAAATTGGCGGAACTAAAAAATTTATATAGGGTCCAGCCCATAAAGAAAATATGAATTTAGAAAAAATTTTGTCAATATCCGCAGCCGCTGTCTTGACAACGCTTCTAGTGGTGCCCGTGGCTTTGGCGCAACAGCAAGCAGTAGACTGGGCATACTACAACAGCGTTCCAGGCAACTGGAACTGGAGTCCACAGAAGGAGCTGAACAAAGAAAATGTTAGGTTCTTGGAAGTAAAGTGGGTTTTCCCGATACCTGCCTCCCCGACGGGTGTGTTCCTTTCTGGTTCTGAAGGAGTAATTCATACACCGCTCGTGTACAAAGGCGTTGTCTATTTTGTCACAAATTGGCATCGTGCCTACGCTGTAGATGCAGCTACAGGCAGAACGCTGTGGACCAGAGATATACCGCCTCCAGCGGCTCTTGGCGATACCATGATGAAAGGAGCACCATGGCAGGTAGGAGCGCTAAGAGGCCATTTCCACCAAATCCACATAATTGAGCTTGACGGCAGGCCCTACCTTTTCATTGGGACAAACTACTGGTACCTTTTTGCGTTAGACGTCTTCACAGGAGATATAAGACTGAACTGGACAATCTTCTCCACAGATTATTTAGCAGGTGTGCCGGGAAACCGTGGAGTCTACGATTTGTCTACTCCAAGCTTCGTTATAGATACAAGTAAGAAAATAATGGTCATTGGCGCCGGTGTCTCCGAAGGACAGGGGGCTGGACGAGGTTTCTTTGTCGGCGTTGATTTGAAGCCTTGGCTTGAGAGGCGTGGCGATCCTCAGATGATCTGGCGGACGTTTATCATTCCCCCTCAGGACGGCAGCGACCCTGAGTGGACGATGAAGATGGTTGACCAGATGCGTGGAGCGTGGATATGGGATGGTGAGAAGCTTGTAAACATTAAGACTTTGCCGGCTGAGCAGAAGCGGCAGCTGCTGTACGACGACTGGGGATTCAGAAGGTTTGTCGAACGATATCCGAACGAGAGGGTTAGCTACGCAGGCGCAGGAGCTGGATGGGGAGGCGCATACGCAGTCGACGAAGATAGAGGCATTGTCTTTGTGGGGACTAACCAAGCGAGCCCCGACTGGAACGCAACCTTCAGGCCCGGGCCTAACCTCTGGAGCGCATCAATACTCGCTTTTAACATAGAAAACGGCCAGCCTCTGTGGGGCGTTCAGACAGTGGCTCATGACCTGTGGGACTGGGACTGTGCATGGAGCGTGATATTCCTGAAGGACGTCACGATAGGCGGCCAGCGACGGGATGCGGTAATTAAGGGGTGTAAATCTGCTGTTGTGTTTGCTCTGAACGCTAACGACGGCTCTCTTCTGTGGGCGTTCAACCCGTGGGACCCGGCTAGGAGCGGAGGAGACCCACGATACGGTGTAAAGCCCTCTAAGTACGCAAAGTTCCTCAACCCGCTCGACCCAAGGGACATGAGCTGGAATTGGCAGGGAGAATGGACGGCCGACGCCGACTACCTAAGGAGACGAGGAGCCTTCTACCAGAACCCGCCTGCGACAGGATCGCTTGAGAGCGACCCAGCCTACGACCCCACCAGAAACAGGCTGTTCGTCGCCGTGTACAACAGCCCCAGCGCTTTCACGCTTGCCAACGTCGGTCCGGGAACCGGCTGGCCGCAGGGGTGGGGGATCGCCTTCACAAGCCTGCCGGCTCAGCCTACAAACACGACGCTCTACGCCATCGACGTAGCCACCGGCCGTGTTGTCTGGAACACTTTCATCCCCGACGTTCCCTACAGAGGAGGTCTAACAACATCTAACGGATTGGTGTTCGCCACCTTCAACGACGGCACAGTCAGGGTCTACGACGCCGACAACGGAGCTGAGATTAGACGCATAATAATCGCCGGGCCTGTGATGGTGCAGCCTTCGATAGCCACGACCGCCGACGGTAAAGTGAGGGTTCTCTTCCCCGTGTCCAACCCATTGCCCGGCTTCTGGGCTCCAACAGCCTTGTCCGGCTTCGTCGTCAGCATGGGCCTTCCTGACGTTGTTGCCGAGCGGACGGTGCAGCAAACAGTTGTCCAGACCGTTAGGACCGAGGTCACACGGATTCAGACGGCGGTTGAGACACGTGTGCAGACTCAGGTTCAGACCGTGGTCACCACGAGGGTCACCGAAGTCACTGTCGAGGTTATTCCGTCGTGGATCTACTTGGTGGCCGCTGTAGCTGTAGTCGCTGTCGTGGGAGCGGTTGCGACGGCGGCTAGAGCTAGACGAAGGTAGAGGGCGCCGCTTTCCTTAATTTTTTATTTTTTCAGTGTATTAACAAGACCCATCAGCGTGCTCGCTATCGCCAGCGCTATCAGAAAGCCGGCTGGGATTTCGACTATCTCCATGGCCATTCCCACGGCTTGGACGGGGCGGCCTTCGTAGACTAGGCGGGCGCCTATGTAGCCTCCTGCGAAGAGCGCTGCAGAGGCTCCGTAGGATGATGCGATGTGGGTGGCGAGCTGGAGGTATGTTAGGGCTTTGTCGTATGACGGTCTTTCTTGGCCGAGCATGCTGTAAGCAGCAGCCCATCCCAACGCACCCAGCACCCCGAATGTCAGGAAGCTGAAGTATCCCAGCACCATGTAGACGGCGCCCCACTGGGTAAGCAGAATCGGGAAGGCGAGGCTTGGGACGAGCACGGGAGCCGTGAAGACGCATGCGGCGGCGGCGTTGACCAAGCTCAGCCTCAGAAACATCCGGGAAACGCTTCTGTAATCCAGCACGGTTGTCTTCGACACGTGTTGGTTTTATTCGGCAAATATTTAACAACTACCGAGCCACATTCCAGTGCAAGGTGTTTTGAGGAGAAGAGAGGCCGTCGGGTTGATTGCAGCTGGGGCGGGAGCGGGGGCGCTTTACCTCGCCTTCTTCACAGCCCAACCACGTCTGGAGCAGAGGCCCTCAGAGACCACGACCAGAACACAGACGACTTCCGTGGTTGAAACCATAATCACGTCAAGCCCCACAGCCGCGCAAACAACTCAGACGCCGACGACAACCACAGCCGCCACCCCCGCAACACCTACTACGACAACACCCGCACAGCCACGCTGGGTAGTCGAAACACCTCTACCCGTCGAGCTGACCGAAGTTGCGATGGTCTCCTCCGAAAACAGCCTCTACCTAGCAGGCGGGTTGAAAGCCAACGGCGACGCTTCAGCAGGCTTCTTCTCATACAGCGTCGAAACAAAGCGGTGGCGTGAGCTTACGCCTCTGCCGGCTCCGCTACACCACGTCGGCTTGGTCTACTTGGATGGAGTGGTCTACCTGCTGGGCGGCTATGACAGAGGTTGGAGAGCTTTAAGGAGCTGCTACGGCTACAACGTCAGGAGAGATGTGTGGGAGGAGTTGACGCCGTTGCCGGCGGCTAGAGGAGCTTTCACGGCGTTG
>JANWZU010000037.1 GCA_025054795.1 Candidatus Caldarchaeum sp. | reverse complement strand
CAGTCGTCGTCGACGGCAGGAGAATCTATGACCCACAGCTTTTCTCAAAAACCATAAGCTACGCAGCGGTTGGCCTCGGACCGTTAAACCAGTATTCGTAGGGATATTAGACTTAACCTTTAAAACCCGTCAGTTGTAGATGTCTTCGTGAGCATAGTCGTCACCGGAGGGGCTGGCTTCATAGGTTCTCACGTTGCAGAATATTTTCTGAAGAACGAAGAAGATGTAATAGTCGTAGACAACCTGTCTCGGGCGGCTCTACTTAAGAAAGGCCACGAATGGAGAGATTACAACATCAGATACCTCAAAAACAACTACCCAAAGATGCGTTTTCTCGAAGCAGATGTTAGAGAAATAAACGAGCATACACAAGCAATCGGAGAAGCCGGTTTGGTGATTCATGCGGCTGCGCAGGTCGCTGTCACAACGTCGGTGGAGGACCCGTTGACAGACTTCATGGTCAACGTTTATGGAACCCTTTCAGCCTTGGAATTCGCTAGGAAAAAAGACTCCGCCTTCATCTTCTTTTCGACGAACAAGGTCTACGGGGAAAACGTCAACAAAATACCTGTAAAAGATGTTGGAACACGATACGTCTTCGCCGACAGGGCCTTTGAGAAAGGGATACCTGAATCTTTTCCTGTCGACGGCTGCTCCCACACACCGTACGGCTGCTCCAAGCTGGCGGCAGACATTTACGTTCAGGACTATGCTGAGACATACGGGCTTCCCACCGCTGTTTTACGGCTCAGCTGCATCTACGGCGAGAGACAGTTTGGAGTTGAAGACCAAGGCTGGCTGGCGCATTTCGTGATGAAGCACCTGCGAAACTCGACTATAACGATTTACGGAGACGGCAAACAGGTCAGGGACGTGCTCCATGTTGACGACTTGGTGCGTGCCGTTGATTTGACGGTCCGAAACCTAGAACGAATTAGAGGGCAAGTATTCAACATAGGCGGCGGCATAGAGAACGCCGTATCGCTGCTTGAAGCATTAGATTACTTGGGGCAGCTTTCAGGCAGGCAGCCCAGCCTTCAGTTTACAGACTGGCGTCCCGCAGACCAAAAAGTCTACGTAAGCGATTACCGGAAGGCGGAGCAAACCTTAGGCTGGAGGCCTCAAGTCGGCTGGCGTTCAGGGGTTAAGAGGCTCTATGACTGGATACGGGAAAACACCGCCTACCAAACTTGAGGTCGACCTATTCCCCTCCCGTCATCCAATATGGTCAACTCTGGTCGAAAAACCTCCTCAAGGAGTCAGGTTCATAGAAAGAACAGGATACGCTGGAAAAGTTTACCTGCTTGCAAGCGGGCTTTTGAGGGTTAAGCGGCTCGTACATTTTTGCAACGGAGTTAAGCTGGCCTACGGCAGACGCTGGGTGGCTGACATGGAGTCTGTGAAAGTGTTTTTCAAAGATTACGGCGAGTTGCTTAACAGTGACTGTGTTGCGAGGGCAGAGCGTAGGCTGGGGACTGGTGATTGTAGAATGTTGATGCCTCTGACCGGGGCTGCTGAGAGAACCTTGCGGCGGTATCTCCGGCTGAAAAACTATAGCGTGGAAGTTGTCTATCCAAGCTTCTACATCGAGAAAGCACCTGACTTGCGGAATGGCCGTAACCTCGTCGTTTTCGTCGGCGGCTCGTGGAGGGACAGGTCGTTTGATTCGAAGGGTGGTAGGGAGGTTGCTGAGGCATGGCTCAAAGTTGCTGGCAGGTATCCCGTTAAAATGATGATGTTTTCATCGCCTCCACCGGAGCTGGCCAAGAAGCTGGCGGAGAAGGGGGTGTTCGTAGGTTATATGGAGCGGGCGAAGCTGTTGAACGAGGTTTATCCGCACACTAAGTTGATAGTTCTTCCTTCGATGATGGACACAGTTGGCTACAGCGTGATTGAGGCGATGAACTTTGGGGCCGTTCCATTAGTGAGCGACCACTTTGCCATGCCTGAAATAGTCGGGGATGCCGGAGTTGTGGTCAAGGTGCCCAACAAGCTTTGGAACGACGACGGCTCGCACAATTTCGAGTTTCGGAAGAATCTGGATTCAGGGCCCTACGAGGAGCTCGTTGAAAGGTTAGTCGACAGAATGCATGTGTTATTGGAAGATGATGATTACTGGAATACGATTTCTGAAAGAGCGTTTCAACGTATGAGGTTTGGACCTTTCAGCATTGATGAAAGGAACCGAAGACTTATACGGGTTTACGAGAGGGCCCTAGAATAAGAATTCGACCACCGCCTTCACCAGCGCCCGGAATTCTCTATTTATGGCCGCTAACACGGAAAAGTAAGTAGCCATGCTGACGACTATCGCTGGGAGCAGCTGTATGATGGCGGGGAAGACTTCGACTGGTAGTTTTTCCGGTTTCGTAAGGAACGTGGCCAC
>JANWZU010000012.1 GCA_025054795.1 Candidatus Caldarchaeum sp. | reverse complement strand
CGGTGCATCCTTATGCCGTTTATCTCGACCGTGGGGGCGTGGCCCCATCTGGGTAAGACAAGCTTGTAGTAGGAGCCTTTAAACCAGCTAAGCATCCTTGTCTTTCGCCCGACGACGTAGACATCTTCATCAACCTCAGCAATTCTTTCCAAATCCTCCCATCCAATTGAAAGAGGCCCCGCAACTACGGCCCTAGAAGTAAGCCGGCAGAGTGTTTTTGAAAGCCCGAGGTCGAGGGAGATCTCAGCTTCGTTGACAGTGTTTCGCATTTTGATTAAACGGGCTGCTTCGAAACCCGCCATCAGCCTGAGCCTCTTGGGTCTGAACAACCGTTGTACTTTTGTCAAGAACGCTATTTAACTGAGCTAGACGTATGTGTAAAGGTTTGAGGACCGTTATCTTGGCTTCTGCTGAGGACGTAGCTGCGATGAACGTGATGTCGAGGCTGAGAGAGAGTTTCGGCTTTAAGGAAGGGCCCGAGGCCGGGGTTTACGTCGGACAAAGTGTCGAGGCCCGTGTTCTTCATACATCAGCACTCTACGCCGAAAAGACGGTTGAAACCCTCGAGGCCGACCTTATACTAGTGGCTTCCAAACACGTTTCCGAGTCGGGTAGGAGGTGCCTGCTTGTCCACTCAACAGGAAACTGGACCCCCGACGCCAAGTTCGGCGGCCTGCCCTCAAAGCTTTCTATGACCTCGGCAAAAGCTGTCTACACAGCAGTCCACGCCCTCATCTCATCGGTCGAGGATCTGAAGCTCAAGGACGTGGAGGTAGGGCTTGAAGCAACGCATCACGGGCCCTTCTCCCAGAAACCGCTTCTATTCGTCGAGGTCGGCTCCTCTCTGGACAGCTGGACAGACATTCAAATGGCTGAGGCTGCAGCCGAGGCCTGCGTGAACATTTGCAAAAACGTGGAAACCATGCAGGCCGAGTTTGCAGCAGGCTTCGGAGGAGGCCACTATGCCAGAGACTTCTTTAGAGCAGTAGTCGATGGGAGGTACGCAGTAGGCCACATAGCTTCCAAACACGTTTTCCCCCTAGACGAAGACCTTGTCCGGCAGGCGTTCACAAGGACGGCTGAGAGACCCCGAATAGGGCTGGTTGACTGGGACGGGCTTAGGTCAGAACATCGTCAAAACCTTTTAAAAACCCTTGAAGACATAGATGTTGAGGTTGTCAAGGTTTAGGTCATAAGTGTTTATATACCGAAGTCAGTAGGGTGTAACTGGATGCTGCTGCCTGCGGAGATAGAGTCGAAGGTCACAATTCCTTTGCTGAGGGCCATTATCGCTAAGAAGCTTGTTCAAAGGGAGAAGTTTACTCAGGAGCAGGTAGCTAAGGTTCTTGGAATAACGCAGGCAGCTGTAAGCAACTACTTGAGGGGTGTTAGGGGCTGGTCCGTCGACTGGGAGAAGAACGAGGAGCTCAACAAATGGGCCGACAGGGTTGTTGAAGCCGTGCTTCAGAACGAGCCGAGGGAAGAGATCGCCCGACGCATCAACGAAGCCGTGAAGAACATCCGCTCGCTCCGGATGCTTTGCGAAATCCACAAAAAAATCGAGCCGGAAATAGACGTCGACACATGTAAGGTCTGCGACTAGGTCTTGAAAATTTTTGCAAGCAGCTTCACCACGGTCTCGACTATGTCGTCGGGTGTTTTGCCGAAGATGTAGGTTATAGGCTCGTATCCTACTCCGCCGCCGTGGAGAACGGCCCTGACCCTTCCCTCCCTGAAGCATCTTTCAACATCCTGTATGACCTCCTCCTCATCGACAGGCCTCGTCCTAGGCTCAACCACAGCATAAGGCAGCCCCAAGTTCTTCAACCCTTTCTCGACATCAGCACCGTACCTCAGGTTGACGGCTGAACGAACCGACTGGTCAAGACCCCTAACCCTCAGAAGCACCCCAGCCAAGTGCCGGGATCCTCCGAACGAGGGGCGGCCGACAGACTTGACACGTCTGTCAACGGCAACTATTCTTCCGGCAACTCCAGCCACATCGCTGATTGAGGAGGCGGTTTTCAAGCTGTACACCATGTTTGAGCCTACTTGAGGGATGAGCAGGTGAATGTTGGGTGTCTCTTCAAGCTTCTTGACTGCGTTTTCAAGCCTCTTAAGAACTGTCATCTTCTCCCCGTCGAGCCAAGTCTCGGCTATGACGTTCATGCATATTTCGCAGTCAGCCAGCTGAGGATACATGCTTCTGTGAAAGCTGCACAACCTTCCTTCGGAGAGAAGCGAACGCCAGAAAGAGTAAAGCAGTCCAGCGGCTTGTGAAGGGCTTTCCCTAAGAACGTCGCAAAGCGTGTCAGCCAAGGTTGTCGCCTCGCTTCTTTCAACACCCATCCTTTCAAGCACTCCTAGATACCTCGACTCTTCCTTGCTTAGGATTTGGCTTACAGCTGGCTGAGTTGTTCCCACGAGACGTGCTATGGTGGGCTGTCCAATTCCCCTCCGGC
>JANWZU010000195.1 GCA_025054795.1 Candidatus Caldarchaeum sp. | reverse complement strand
GGTCGATAGAAGCATGATTATTCTCTTCCGGGCTAAGCTCCTCCTCATCTCGTACTCGACTACGAGAAGGGTTTTCCTAAGTTGCTGCGCCATTTTTAACCATCTTGATGAAAACTTGTTCAAGCGAGGGGCTGGTTGTCTTCAGCTCGACGAGGCCGTATCCCGAAGCAACAATCGTCTCAGCTATCTTATCCCTCGGGTCGTTCAAGCCCTCCAAGTCAACCGTCAAAACCACACCGTCTGCATGCACCGACTTAACACCCTCAACCACGCTGAGGGCGTCAACCAACCGGTCGTCAACAGGCTTCTTAACAACAGCTTGCACACTGCGCTGAAACCCGTTCTGTGAAATAAGCTCCGAAACAGCGTTTTCCAACACAGTCTTACCGAGGTAGACCATTCCAACTTTGTCGGAAAGCCTCTCAACCTCATACAGCTCATGCGAGGAAAAGAGAATGGTCTTCCCCATCTTCCTCAGCCCCTGTAGGATTTCTCTTATGTGGGCCCTTCCAACCGGGTCGACTCCCAGCATAGGCTCATCGAGGACTAGAAGCTCAGGGTCGCCGACCAAGGCCTGGCCGATCGAAAGCCTTTGAACCATTCCCTTGGAGAAGTTTCCAACCTTTCTGTCGGCGTGGTTCACAAGCCCCGTCAGGTCGAGTATCCGCTCAACCTCTTCCGCCACGTCTTTTCCTCTCAGCCCTTTGAGTTGGCAGCTGAGGCTGAGGAGTTTTCTTGCTGTGAAGAACGACGGGAAGACAGGTATTTCAGGGGAGTATCCGACCATCTGGTTGACTTTCTCAGGGTTGTTGAAAGGGTCCATGCCGAACACCGAGACTTTGCCACGTGTCGGTTTTAGCAGGCCGAGTATGGCTCTCAAGGTGGTTGTCTTTCCCGAGCCGTTGGGCCCCACCAAGCCGTAGACCTCGCCTTTCTTCATCGATAGAGATATTGGGCCTACGTAGCCGTTGTCGCCGTAGACCTTGACAAGCGAGTCGACTACAACCACCATGTCAACCACTCACACGTAGTGGGGTTTCCGGCCTACAGAAGCAGTAGGTGGTTTTCTTGTTCTTAAGATGAACAAACTCGTCGCAGCCAACGCAGACAGCCCAGCCACTCCGACTAATGCCATCCTCTCTGAAACAGGCCAGTCCGATGAAGGACTCGCAGGCCTTTCAGTGAATTGTTCAATAGCCAGCTGCCGCATCAAAGAGGAAGGAGTTGAGACTCCCTCGGAAACCCCCAGAGATAGAAGCATCGATGTAAGCTCAGCACGTGCGTCGCCGCCTCTGTGGTGTGTGAATTCTGTTAGGTCTATGTTGCTGTCGGCTAGCTGAAGGTTCAGAGAACCTCTGGCCTCGCCATCTCCGACGAACGTGGCCGAAAGGCTGTAAACCACTTCGGAGCCTTTGACAACTTCAGCATCAGCGTTGACTGAAACACGCTCTCCACCTCTCTCCGACTCAGCGAAAACACGATACCTAGCGGTTTCGTAAGTCTTTCCCCCGACTGTTCTAACACTTTCACCCAAACGCTCAACCGAAAGCACTAGGCTATAGCCTTCTCTGCTGACGCTGTACCTCCCAACCATCCCCTCGAGCGGCAGGATGAACGGCTTGAAAGCTTTTGAAGGCAGGTTCTTCTCAAGCGTTGCGACTCCGTCGTTGAAAGAAGCCTCCACCCTCAGCCTCAGCTGGCCGTCTGCAAGCGCATCAACTACTCTCGATGAAACAGTTCCTGAAACCTCACGCCCGTTTTGAGCCGACAACGTGTAGCTGTAGACGAAGTAAGAGCCTTCTGGAAACTCAACGGCTGAAGAGGACAGCAGCGCCGCCACGACAAACATCAGCGCCGACAGGCTAAGAAGACGCATGTCCGATCAAAACAACGCATTACTGCATTTAAACTTATTCAAACATCTCGTTTCCAGCGAGGGTTATGCTTATCTAAGAGCGTCCACCTCTGTCCTGTGATGGTTTACGTCGACGACCTTCTTCAAAGGCTCGGCAGCTGTAGGGTCTACGACCTTTCGCAGCCTTTTCAAGCGGGAATGCCCTTCTTCCCTCTGCTGAGAACAGGCTACAGCTATCTTCTCTACAGAAGACACATGGACGCCAACCCGCAGGCCATGGGGCCTCGGTCAGCGGCCTCCGGGTTGTTGGTGATGCCCGACCACTCGGGGACACACGTCGACGCAAGATGTCATCAAGCCAGCGGCCTACGGCTCTACGACGGAACAGAAATCAGCAGAGAAGTGGAAACCCCCACAGGCTTCACCAAGCACGGCGCCGAGCAGATACCGCTGATGGTTGCGAGAGCAGTCTTAGTAGACGTTGCTTCTGTGGTTAAAGACCCGCTGCCCGAACACCACTTGGTGACTGTGGAGGAGTTTGAAAAGACGCTTGAGAGCGAAGGCGTGAAAATCGGCGACGGCGACGTCGTGCTCATGCGGACGGGCTACGGAAGGTTCTGGAACACTCCCTCCGTCTACGAGAAAGCGGCAGGGGCCTCGGCTGAGCTTTCCAAGGCCTTGGCGCAGAAAAACATACTGGCCGTTGGAGCCGACAACCTCTCTTGGGATGTGGCGCCTGGGCACGAGCACACGAAGGGCCACGCTGGAGCAGGCCATCTGCATCTCCTCGCTCAAAGAGGCATATTCATCATCGAGAACCTCTACCTAGAAGACCTGTCCAGAGACAAGGTTTACACCAGCGTTTTCGTCTGCCTGCCGCTTAAGCTGGTTGGAGCGACGGGCGCCCCCGTCAGACCAGTATGTCTGCGATGAGTAGCCCCGCAACAAGCCTACTTAACGGCTCTGACGTATCTGCCGAGGTTGTCTCTAGCCACTACTCCGGTTTCTCTCAAACGGCCTAGAACCTTGAGGAACTGCCTGTACGCATGCCCCGAGTAGTTTAAAGCCATCTCGCCGAAATATCTCGGCTTTTCCAACATTTCCAAAACCTCCTCGTCAGATGCTTCAGCCTTGAACGATGACGGCGGGCGTTCAACAGGCATACATCGTTCAAACCTTTCCTTGGCAGCCTCCAGCGGAACGGTGGCGTCAAACCCCATCTTGGACGTTGAGACATGTTCCCTCTCTGTTGATAGCGACGGGTCTAGCGGAATCGCCTTCAAGTCTTTCAGGATAACAGCGTCTTCGGAAGGCTGCGACCTGAAAGTCATAGCCCATATGACGTCTTCGTCGTCGTAGATGTTTATGTCGTCGTCAACAACGACTGCATACTTGGGGAACGCCTGCCTCGAAGATGTGAGGAGCAGAGCTAAAGCCGTTTTGGAGTCCCCCACAGCCCT
Organism: Candidatus Caldarchaeum sp.; assembly: GCA_025054795.1. Classification (GTDB taxonomy): domain Archaea; phylum Thermoproteota; class Nitrososphaeria_A; order Caldarchaeales; family Caldarchaeaceae; genus Caldarchaeum. The sequence goes on along the minus strand of JANWZU010000195.1, from coordinate 11,889 downwards.
CTGCCTTATGCTGGCTATCGCCCACATGCCGCAGCCGCCGGGATGAAGACGTACACCTCGAACGTCTATCCCAGCCTGCCGAAGACTCCTGTAGAGGTCGAGCTCGATTATGGGAAAAAGTAGATGGAGGTCGGTCCAGCCGGGTTTTCTACCTCCATGCGTGGCGGAGAGAAATATCGGGTTACTCCTGTGGGTAATCGCCTTAACACGAAGGACTGGGTTCATCTTCAAAGCTCCGTAAGTGCCTGTAAACTCGCCGTAGGGGCCTTCGTCTCTGGACCAGCCTATCGGCGGCATCTCACACTCTAATACAATTTCAGCGTTCGCTGGAACAAGCAAGTCCATCGTTTCGCACCTGACCAACTCCACGGGCTCGCCTCGTATACCTCCCAAAACCTCATACTCGTCAACGTCGAAGGGCGCTGACATCTCAGCACCCAGCAGGTCTATCGTAGGCAGGCCGACGACCACAGCTACTTGCAGCGGCTTTCCCATCTCTAACGCATTCCGATAATATGCTCTAAGCTTGTGGGGAGCTGTCACGTCTACGCCTGTTTCGTTGTGTGTTCTGAGCATCAGGCGGTATATGCCGAGGTTGTAAACACCTAAGTGAGGGTCTCTTGCTACTGCTACTGATGCGGTGATGTAGGGAGCGGCATCAAGCTCATGCTGCAGATGAAGCGGAAACTCAGTCAAGTCAACCTCATCCCCTGTCTTAACCACCTGTTTGCAAGGCGCATCGTCCACGACAACCGGCGGAACCCTTCTCTCGCATCTTCTGTCCAGCTCCTGCACCACCTGGTCTTCGTCGACGTTCAACGCCAGAGCTATCATCTTCCTGTTGGACGCCGTGTTGGCTGCGAGCCGCATGTCATACCCCTCTATCTTCTGTATGAGAGTAGCTTTTGCGTAGTTGTCAGACACTATTTTCGCAACTTGATGTATCGACACCTCGTGATTTACCACGTGTAGCAGGTCATTCTCCTTTAACGTCTTGAGCCATTCCTCGAGTGTTTGCCCCATGCTGCGGATGGGTAGCTGAGCTTCAAATAAGCTTTTGTCAGTTCACTTTCTAGTATCGGCAAAAACAATCCCTGCTCCGATACGCTGTGAATGTCAGCTAACAAACGTTCATGACAGTGGTTCCTAGATGACGGCACATCTGAACACGCAGCGGTCTTGCATTCATCATACAGGCTGTGATGTATTCGTTATTCTCCACCATCGTCCTTTGCGAAGACCACGCCAAATGAGAAGGGGCTCAACGTACCTACATCCACGTTCACCTATTGGCCTATCTTCAAAGCTAACCTTCACCCCTAACTGGAAGAATCTTACCAATCAAGGCGGCCGCCGGGCCCTCGCCCACACTGCTAACCACGCCGCCAGTCATGAATCTATGCTTAGGCATTTGCAATTGGGTGGAAGCCGTTATAACATCCTTTCCCCACACGAGCCCTGTAAGACAGAAATACTAGCGGAGACCCCACAAGCCTAAGTTGCTGCGAATTATTGACGCGCACATTCACAAGCCTAGAAAAGCTGGACTGGTGGCCACCTATAGGCTGTGGGCGAAGGATTTTGCCAAAAGGTATGGGCTGGAATCTATGGAAGAGGCTTTCAGGCTGCAAATGATGGAGGCTCCACGCATACATAGTGTTCTGACATATCTGGCAGATGTGTATGGTGTTGAGCCCGAGATAGGTAGTGTTGACTTGAAAGTATCGGATGCTATGGCTGGAGGGTTTGAGAGGTATGTGGAAGCTGTCATGGAAAGAGAGAGTATTGAACATGCGGTCATGGACTTGTCTCTAGAAGCTGAGGAGCCTGACCAAGCGCCTCAAGCCTTGGATGGACTGCCTGTGGGACGGTTCTCATGGACATTCAACATAGTGGGTATGCTTCACCCTCTCTGGGCGGTGTCAAGGGGTGTAGGAGAGGTGGGAGAACTGGAGGACGCCATCTCCCACCAGCTGCATCGCTTGAAGGGGATGGGGTGCCGTGGCCTCAAAAACTCGATGGCCTACTACAGGGGATTGGGCATCTCTATGGTGGATGAGGAGCGGGCTGACTCGGCTTACAAATGGCTGGCTAGTAATAGGGCTGAGTATGTCGAGTCTTTCCCGAGACCCGTCCCCCGATATCCGACCGAAGAAGGCCGCTCCCATCACCTAGCATACCAAGACTTTGTTCTCAGACAAATATACATCGAGGCAGGGAAGATTGGACTCCCGATACTCATCCATGTGGCCAGCACATTGCATCCAGCACTTAAACCGATGAATAATGACCCGAGCGGGCTATACTCGGTTTTGGAGGATAGTGAAATAATGGGTGCCGGCACAAGATTCCTTATACTTCACGGCGGATACCCGCTGTATAGGGAAGTGGCCGTCATACTGAGCCAGCATCCCAACGCATATGCAGACATCTCCTTCTTCAGCCAATATCCAGCCATACTTGAGGAGATGCTGACCACGTTCCTACAGCTAGCCCCATCCAACAAGATAATGCACGGAAGCGACTCCAACTTCTTCGCCGAGATAATGGCATACGCCGCCCACAACACGAGGGACTGCCTTGGAAGAGTCCTGTCAAGATTCGAGAGCGACTGGGGGTGGAGTAGCAAACACTGTAGAATAGTGGCCGAGTCAGTTCTGAGCAAGAATGCGATGGCTTTCTTCGGTTTGTGACGGAGGGTTTATGTTGGTGGATCTTTTTAAACGACAGAGGGCCCCATACCGCATACGCCGTAAGCTCATGCTTTCCCAAAAAAGACCTATATCAGGCACAACGGACCCACCCTAATCAGGGGCCCGTAGTTCAGCCTTGAAAGAGCCCTTTCGACAGGTTTCCCTTAACTCTGGCTTGTTTTCACATGCGACACGACCGGTCTAAACTTCACCTTATCGAGGTCAAAACGGTCAACGACCTTCACAACAAACGGTGTGTCTGGAAACAGTAGACGGCACTTCTGCTCTACCGCCGCTTCGACAGACCGCTCAGCTCCGTCGAAGGGCTTGATTAAAACCTCTACGACGTAGTCGTTTCGCTGAACAACCCTAAACATATCGAGCCCTTCAACATCATGAAGGGTGTTGAGGATTGTTAATGGAAAAATCGGCAACCCATCCTTACGAACTATTACATCAACCGTTCTCCCATGTATCTTCCTTATTAGCGGAAGACCACGTCCGCAGGAACACTCGTCGGCAACAAGAGTGACGATGTCGCCTAGAAGATACCTTATGAACGGCTGCGAATACCTGTAAAGTGTGGTAACACACACCTCCCCCTCCTCGCCTGAAGAAACAGGGAATCCATCCCTTAAAACCTCCAGATAAAGGGCCTCGGCGTTGACATGGTATCCTTCACCTGTGGGACACTCCCAAGCAATGTTTCCTATCTCTTCAGCACCGTAGCTGTCAAACACACGTGCCTGAAAAGATTTCTCAATAGTTTCCCGCGCTTGTTGCGTGAGTAGTTCACCCGTAGTTCTAATGATCTTAAAGCTTAAGGATACATCATTTTTCTTGCAATAATCAGCAAGTTGAATCAGATAGGATGGGAACGCTATCAACATTTGTGGCCGCTGCTTTTTTATCAAATTAACGTGATAAGCTATGTTGATTGATGACAGTAGAGGTCTGGCTTTACTAGTTCTTAAAAATCCATAAAACCTCTTCTTTTCGGTGAGGCGGTAAACCTTCCCTTCCGGCTCAGCTGAAACAGGCCTAATTATGTATATTTCATCCAACAACTTTGCTCCTTGTGCAATAATTGACCTTATTTTGACTGCCTCAGAGTACCCTGCTTCCCTGTCATTTATGACTACTTTCAACGGCTGTCCGCTTGAGCCAGAAGTATGGAAAACTTCGTGCCTCTCTGTAATACTCCCGCCAAATACAAGCCTCTCTAGAGGCGTTTTACGGGCCATGTCCTTTGTTAAGTATGGCAGGTTCTCAATTGTTAGCAAATTATTAAAGGCAACTGAGCGGTAGAATTCTCTGTAAAATGAGATGTTGTTGTAGGCGTGTTCTACTATTGAGGCAAGTTTCTTGGCTTGGATTTGGGCCAGTTTCCTCCTGTTGAACCATTGAGAACGCTGTAAGGACATAAGGTCTGTTAAGAGGTTAAAGAGCATTCTTTGTTAGTAGAGTCTAATTCTTATTAAATTTTACCAAATCAGAATTTTTATCTGTCAGCAGAACGTTCAACGACCTCTTGAATGTTCGAAGTAGGGCTTTTAAATTAATAATGGTTTGAACCTGCTTGAACCTGTTGTGGTATGTTGTTGACGCAGATTTGACCGACGAGTTAGAAGCTCAGAGTTTTCGCTAAATCTGCTGAACCAGCAAGCCGCTTTTCTGATTTTATCATGATGTTACATGAAAGACTGCGGCTGCCTTGATAAAAATTGTAAGTGGACCGGGAGGGATTTGAACCCTCGACCTACGGTGCGCAAAACCGTCGTTCTTCCAGACTGAACTACCGGCCCTGTCTACTCCTCTCCATCTCCGCCATATTAAGCTCTTTTGAACCGGCATGCCGCAGGCATGAGACCATCTATACTAGGCTGTCGTCACAGGCATGGTGTTTTTTGCGTCTACTTGGAGACTCTGTAGTCTAACAATTTTCATAGACAGCAGGGTTTACAGAATCTGTTTGACCGCCAGCTCCGAGTCCATTAAAATTTTGTATTTTGAGCGTGGCTTTTAATATTTTTAAGATTTTATGAAAAATAAAAAACGAAATCGATTGAAAAACAACCATATCTTAAAAAATTAATTAAGAGAGGCATAGACTAACGCCACGTTGACGACTGTATTCACGGTTCAGCATTCACGTGGGGGTGCGGGGGCTACAGCGGTTGCGTTGACTTTGTCCAACAGTCTGTCTCAGCTTGGACCAACGCTTTACGTCGAGCTCGACTTCCTCAACCCTGTGCTGGAGGACCTTCTACCACCGCCCAAGCTGCCGGTCAAGTTCTCCAACGACTGGTTGACCGGGGAGGCGTCGATCGACGAAGCCGCCGTCGACGTGTCAAGCATTTTCGGACGTAGAGAGAAAAACCTCTTCTTCATGTACGCAAACAAATCTGAAGGCGCTCGGAGCAGCATGCAGATCATCGACGCTGTGAAGGATAAGAGAATCATGAAAACCGTTGAAAAAGTAAAATGGCGTATCGGGGAAGACCTGGACTACGTTGTCATAGACACTCCTCCGTGGATGCGTAGTGTCACGGCTGCTGCGAGCTATATCTCGGACTACGTGGTCTACGTTCTCAGACCAAACAACTACGAGCTGAACATTCTGAAATACCGGATGGAAACCGTTTACTCTCACTTCGTCTGTACCCTAAAGCCGGTTATCAACATGTTCGACGAGAAGAACGAAGGACTAAAGCGGTTCGAGGTCAAGCTTAAGGAAACGGTCGGAGCAGACTACATCAAAATACCCTACATCTCCGAACTAGCGGCCGGCTTAGACCTCTCACAGTTGTTTAGCAGAACCAACCCGACACTTGTTTACACGCAGCAACTTTTACAGACGATTTTTCCCCAGTACGCCCCAGCACAGGTCTAGAGCTGCTTAGTGTCATCGTTAAGAAGACTTGGGTTTTCTGCTAATATTTTCTCCAACTCTATGATGCGCTTTCCCTCCGTCGGGTTGAGCTCCATGCCGTGAAGCGCTTTACCGAGTTTATGTAGGCCGGGGAAAACAAACTTCAAAGGAAGCGGCACAGCAAACCTTCTAACCTCTTCAAACTCCAGCTTTGTGTACCAATTTCTTTCGATGCATAAATCCCGTTCCTCGCCGTCGAGCTCACGTAGCTGCCTGACCCCGCTCACCTCTCCGTAGCCCACGAAGGAATCCACCTTCTTTTTCATCAGAAAGAATACCAAGTCGTGCGCTGCGAACCTTCTGCGGAGGCCTGTGTAGTAGCAGCGCCTGCTGAAAACCATGTTCTCGTATTCGTCTGAGATTATTCTGAATACGTAGTTTCTGCTGTTTGTCCTCAAGCTGGATTTGGTTTTTTATTCGTCCGACGGTTATAAAGGTTTACGGCTGCTATGGCTAAGGCCGTGGACAGAGAGGTTGCGATGGAGGCTGTTCTCAACGGGCCGTCGCTCAGGTATAGCTTGACTGTCTGCGTATCACCGCTTAAAACTACGTAGTTGAACCCGGGCCCGTACATGAAGACCGGCAGCCCTCCATGACCGGTGTCGGCTTTCCAGCTGAAAACAAGGTTGGACAGGTATCTTTCTCTGAAGATAAGCCCCTTCGCTTTCGGAGGTGTGTTGAAAGTTATGGAGGTGGCTGATTCACGTTTCATCTCGGCTGGTTGTTTGTCTACCTCTGTGTTTCCCGAAAAGAGTCTACGCAGAAGGTTAGCCTCTTGTATGTTTTGGTAAGCGAGCGCGTGGTATGGCAGATTCATCCCTGACCAGACGACAGCTCCTCTGCCATGGTTTGCGTAAACCATCAACACCTTTTCTCCAGACACAAGCAGAGGGACAGACCCCTGCCTCAAAGCTTCACGGCCTGTGGCGCTTACACCCCAAGGCCCTCCGTCGTAGACAGCGGGTGAGAACATGTTCGCAGAAATGTTTCGTGTTAGCTCGTGAGATACAGTCGTGAAACCCCACTCTCGTTCCACGGAAGATTTAGATGTTTTTGACACAGGTAAGGGCTGCGGCATCTCCGAGGACTCGTCGACGGACGACATGGTTTCGACAAACAGCCACCCGCCCTGTCTGACGTATTTGTCTAAGAGGCTGAAGGCCGTTGCTTTGTCTCTGTAGCAGTAGCGGTAAAGAACGATTGATGAAAACTTCTCCAATACTTCGGCTGGCACGTCGTCGACGCATCTGTCAACAGCCCAAACCAGCACCGGTGCAGGGCTTCGGTAGTCGCTGAGAGCGACAGTCCTGAGCAAAACGTCGTATCCTTCACGGTCGCCGAAGAAAAGAACAGCACCGTCGTAAACAACCTCCGCAATTGGGGAAGCATAAACATTTTCGAAAAACGTGAAACCAGATGCCTCTCCTAAACGCTGGAAAACTGTAGAAGCCGTAGAATATGCCTGGTCATCTGTTGAGAAGACAATGTACCTTACGGCGGTCCAGTCAAGGTTGTGCATTACGGTGTTGAAACTCCTTGGTTGTTTGGAAAGCTGGGAGAGCTCGTACTCAAACCAGTGTTGCCAGTCAATAAACAAAATCCCATGCGAATAGTAGCCTCTGGAAGTATACAGAGTGGGCCCTAGAGATGAAATTGTGTTGAACATGTCGGCGTCAATCACACCAATACGAAAACCGTTGAGCTTTATTGAAGCATTCAGCCTGTCGACATAACTTACCGTATCCGGCGAGGTTTCTGTCGGGGCGATCCTAACCTCATAGTGTGGCGTCAATGCGAGAAACAGAAAAGTAAACACAGCAAATGAGGCAAAGTAAATTGTTAAGCCTCTTTTACCGACCTCGCCTAAAATAATCCCGAGAGAGATGACGGAAAACAAGACCACGTACGTAAAATAGCGCATCGGGTGGAAACCTGCAACCCAAGGCTGGTTGAACAACGTGATCATCATAAAATGAACGACTAGCATCATCGAGAGTAGTGATAGACTGAGGACGGCTCTTTTGTTTACTCCGGGTTTAGCAGACTTGAGGTAAGTAAGAAGAAATGCTATGAACAGTATGAGAAACGTTCCCGGATAGGCTTCGGTTGTTTTGCCTAAAGCTGGTACTTCAACTGAGGTTATGACTGGAAGATAATCACCCAGTTGAAATGTGAAGGGAAGCCGTTCAACCAAGTCTGGGCGTACCTTTGTTGAAAGCTCGAAGTAGGATAGAGGGATTATGTACATGGCGCTCAAGCCGAGAGAGCACGTCGTTGCGACGAGAAGTTTCTTTAGTCTAGTTAACAGGCTTGTCCTCTTGGATATTATCCATAGGCATGATGCAGCCAGCGAAAGAGCTCCGACCGCTTGATGCCCGGTCAGAGCGTAAGTGGAGAGAAAGAGGTAGGCGATGAAGAATCTTGTTTTGTTTGTGGTTATCCATTGGTCGATAACGAGTAGGCTCCATGGTATGGTAGGCAATGTTAGCGCTTCTGGAATGTTGCCTCCCCAAAGCCAAGGCTCTAGTATTGCTGGAGACAGGGCTAGATACGCACCGGCCCCAATAATCGACATGTGTTTGTTGCTGGATTTTACTGAGTGATTTACGAGAAGAAGGACACCGGCAAAAGTAAGAGTTTTAGAAATCAGTATCATCCAGTTTAACAGAACATTGATTTCTAGGTAGCTCAGGTCGAAAAGTACAGTAATTGCTGTTGGCAGGATGTATGTTGCCGGTGTATAGAAGGTGAAGTGGGGGTTTCCAAAGTAGTAGGTCGGAAACCATCTAAAACCCTCTAACCCCAGGGATTTTAAAATCTCAACCTTCACAACATGTGGCAGAGCGTCCGCACCAAACCAGATTTGGGGGAAACCTGTGAAAAACAGCAACACAGCGTATAACGCAACAGCGTAAACAACAGTTGCGGTCAAAACCAGCCAATACCCTTTGTCAGAAAAACCCATAAGCGTCGGGGTTCGTTGCTTAAATATAAGAGTCAATCACGGGATTGGAAGTCAGTGATGGATTCTGTTAAATCTTACTACCTTTACGAGGAAAGGTACGACTGGCTGAAAGACCCGAGACGTTTTGAAAAGGTTTACCATCGTTTGAGGAGAAGGCTGTACATCAGGGAGTTGAACAAATTTCTAATTAATGGGTTGGTTCTTGACGCAGGATGCGGCACTGGGCTGATCACCGTCGTTCTTCCGTCAACTAGTGTAGTAGCATTGGACATCAACCCATGGAACTTGGAGAAATTGCGTAAAAGGCTGAAACATGTCTCAATCATTCAAGCTGACCTAGAATATCTCCCCTTCAGGAACAAATGCTTCAGCCTGATAACCTGTACAGAGGTTTTAGAGCATTTGACATCCCCTGAGACGGTAGTTGAAGAGTTCAATAGAGTGTTGGAGGACGGTGGTGCATTGGTTGGGACAGTTCCAAGCATTAATCCAATTTGGCGTTTTAGGAAATTTTTCCTCACAACATGCCCCGTAAACGAGCCTTTTCACAGAAACTACACCGTCAACCAGCTGAAAAAAATATTAGACATCTTTCCCCAAACAAAAATCAAGCATTTCATGCTAGGCTTGAACCTGTTTTTCGAAGCCCGTAAAACTTCTTCCATGTTTGATGTACGTGACCAAAGCCGCTCCCAATGCGGCTAGAGACAGGATGTTAAACACCCAGTCGAAAAAGTTTTCTCCAACGTACTCGATGGTTAATTCGGCTCTACCTCGGACTTTGCTAATGTCGAAATAGATGAACCCTGGCCCGATTTTTTCTGGGTATATTTCTACGCCGTTCACATGAGCCCTCCATCTACTATCGTAGTTGATTTTGAAGATGAGAATGCATGCTTCGTCTAAGCTCTCGACCTCCACCTTAACCAGGTTACTCGACAAGACTTCATACCTCAATTCTGCGCTGCAAGAATTCGCTGTTATCTCTAGATAGTTGTTTAGTGCGTTTAGGTTTGAGATTTCTTCGAACACGGGAACTTTCTCCGTTTTTTTGACGAGCTGCAGAACACTAAAGTCTGATTTTATCTCGTATATCTTCACACCGTTGATGTCGGCTAGTATGGGTAGTAGGTTTTCGAATTTTTCAGGGTATCTGTAATCCTTGTAGGGGAGAGGAGCTGAAGGCATGTCTACGACGACGTACTTGACGTTGAAGGCTTTCAGCCAGTTGACCGAAAGGGTGCTGTTTGGGCCTGTGTTGACTAGGTAGGCTACATGGTTCCACATCGGGTTTACGCTTCCGGGCACTTCGTCAAAACCTCCTCTCATTTGAGGTTTGTCGACGTATAGGTTTAGCCAGAAGGCCGGAGAGCCGGTGGCGTAGACTCTCGGCCCGAACACGTCTCCGGGCAGTGTTTTAACGTATTCAGCTATGCGCATCTCGTAGGAGTCGATGACCTCGGAGTCTCCCGGCCGGAGCAACTGCCAGACAGTCGGAAGAGACTGAAAATACGCCGCCGCTGACAAAACAATCACGATAACGGCCATGAGTGCTCGGACTTTGGGTTTTCGAGCTAGCGTTAGAGCAGTTGACACAGCCAAAGCCAAAATAGCTGCATCGAGTTCGGGGCCGTACCTGACGGCTTGGGGAAGAATTTGGATGCCGAGAAGCCTGTTGAAAACCAAAACCGTTGTGAAGACCGCCGTCAACATCAGCGTCGTTGGGATGAGTTTGTTGTCCGTCTTCTGATTTAGGATTCGAGCAGATGCAAAAGCTGCTGACAGAATTATTAGTATCAGGGCTGCGTGGGCTAATGTTATCGGCTGGGCTGATGCTGTTATTCCTGCGTAGGCGACCAACGCCTGCAGATATTCGTAGTCGTAAACGAAAAGACACGCTCCCAAGCCCAGGGAAAACATCATCAGAAACTTCTTGAAGTCATACCAGCCCGAAATCACAGCAGCCGAAAACAGAAGCACGGTTAACGAAACAGCTGCAATCAAGTTTGTCAGAAACACGAGAGAGATGGTCAGCGTGGCTGCGAGGCCGAGCGCTCTTCTTCCCGATTGAGTGTACAGATGGTATAGCGTTGCCGCAGTGAACGCTGTTGCTAGGCCGAGAATGTGCGGTGTTTCACCGTAAAGGCTGACGACGTTTACGTGTTCCGGAGCAGCCGCAGCAGCTGGATACGTGTAAACTGTTCTGTGGATTGATGGGAAGCTGATGTAGGCCAAGCTTGCCAAAAAACCGACGTAGGGTGAACGTGAAAGAGAGGCGACAAAGAAATGAATAGACAAGGGCAGAAGAATCAAAGACAGGCCTGCGACTCTTCTGTAGGCCTCTACAACGTCTGTGTCGAGGACGAAGGCCACAGCGTTTACGATGAATAGAAACGCCGGATGGTAGGCCAGCTTGAATGGATGTCCTCCGTACCAGAGCGGGTTCCAGCCGGGCGTCGGCCAGTTTTCCTGAAGAAGCCTAGCCTGAATTATGTAGGCCGGCTCTATCGAGGCCGTGTTCCACGTCAGCCTCCCCGTGAACATCGGAAAACACTGCATAAGGGAGGCCGCTAAAACCGCCATAGACGTAATGAGGTAAGATTTAAGCTGCAACTCTCAAAACCTCGCCAACCCCTTTAAATATAAACACAGACCTCATGCCTGAAGTTAATAACGGCGTATTTGCTGCCGCTACAGCGTTCAGCATATTTATATACTAACGTCCTCGACTTATGAACGATGGGTGTGAAGCCGAGGGATGTTTGGGAAAGCGGCTCTGTTGCAGTCTTGATTCTCTCAGCCTCTCTCATACTCGTGACTCTGCCCTTCTACATCACTTTCAACGAGTTTTTAACCTCGGTGGTCAAGGCGGCTGGTCTATGGTTTTTGATAGACAGCTACGTGGCTCCCTTGGTGGCTGGGTTGACGACTTCGCTGCTTCAGCTAATGAACGTAAAAGCCGTGTTCAACGGCCCTGTAATCTACATCTCGGAACCCAGTCCTTTGAGCCTTTACGTGGCTTGGAACTGCGTCGGCTGGCAGAGCCTAATCATCTTCTCAGCCATCGCCTACTTGGCTATGAGGGACGCCGACTTGCCTCGGTCTGAGAAGGTCTTGAACATAATTTTGGGGCTGCAGGGAACGGTTCTCGTCAACATTTTGAGAATAGCTCTGGTGGGTCTTGTCGCCGTCCACCTCGGAAAGATGCAGGCCATACTTTTCCACGACTACGCCGGCACTTTAATCAGCTTGGCTTGGCTTTTGGGTTTCTGGTATCTGTTCACATCCAAGTCCAGCTC
>JANWZU010000163.1 GCA_025054795.1 Candidatus Caldarchaeum sp. | reverse complement strand
CTCTTTTCCTCGCATGAGCTGTATGAGGTTGAGAGGCTTTCAGACAAAGTTGGAATGGTCTACCTCGGTAAGACTGTGTTGGAAACCGCTGTTTCGGAGCTTGTTTCGCAGAACGGGTTTCAGCGCCGTGTGCAAGCTGTTGTTAAGAAGCCTGTTGACGGCCGTCTGGTTGAAGCCCTCAGCGTAGTTGAGGGCGTTAAGTTGGTGCATGCCGACGGCGTGGTTTTGACTGTGGACTTGGACGGCTTCAACGACCCGAGGGACAAGATAGCTGAGACGATTGTTGCTTCGGGATACGGCCTCCTTGAACTGAAGACAGCCAGCCCCTCCCTCGAACAAGTCTTCATCAAGATGGTGAAAAATGGCGCAGCAACTTAGGAAAACCCTTCTCGTAGTCGAGTACGAGATGAGGAGGAGCTTAGCCCGGAAGAGAATAATCATGCTTCTATCGACCACCTTCCTCCTGCAGATAGGCATCTACCTGGTGTTCACGAGGCTTCCCAGCAGGTTTGTCGACCCGTTCACAGCCCATGCTTGGATTGTAGGTGTTGTAGCGCCTTCGACCGCCCTAGTGCATGTGCTGGCGCTGACCGTGGGGGCTTCTACGTCTGCTGAGGAATACGAGGCTGGAACGGCTGACTACTGGTTCACAAGGCCGCTGTCTAGACATGTGTACTTTCTAGGCAAGACGCTGGGCGGTTTTCTTCTGATCGCTGCTCTGGTGGCTACATATTCTCTTCTGGCGTTGGGAATTTCGTGGTTCGTCTTCGGCCCGCAGAGCAGGCTCGACGTGTTTGCCGTAGCTGTGGCTGCTTCAGCAGCTTCCTCCCTAACCTTCTACGCGATCGGCTTGGCTGTGGGCGAGGTAGTTAGAAGGAGCATGATCTCAACAATCCTAGCGGGGACGGTTTTCTTCGGCTCGTTCCTCACCGAAAGCTACGCCAACATCGTCGCAGTCATAGGAAATGACAGAACCCTCCTCGAAGCCGTGAAATTACTCCCGACTTGGGCGTCCGTCGGTCTCACTTCCACGTTAGTGTTAGAAAACATAGGCCTGCCTGCATCTTTCCTGATAAACGTCTTCAGCAGGCTGAGTCTCCAAGACCTTCCCCTCGCAGCCCTAAACCTAGCGCTGTACACAGCCGCATCCATAGCGGTTGCGTGGATAAAATTCAGGTACAGCGACGTGACACGGAGGGCACAGTAAACACAGGCCTGCGGCCTACGCTGCCCCATGCCTTCAGATGTGTACAAATGTATCCAGCCGTAGGCCTGTGTTTAGATATATGAATCGTAGAGTATACTGTGATGAAGCAATCTAGACGGGAGTTTATCGCAAACGTCTCGACGACTGTGCTGCTGGCCTCTCCGTTGGCTCCGTCGGCGGCTGGGCAGAAAACAGGCAGAAGATATGCGATGCTGATGGATGTTGATAAGTGTTTCGGATGTATGGCGTGTGTCGTCGCATGCGCTGCGGAGAACAACGTTCCGTTAGGTGTTTTCAGGACGTGGATAGAGCATCTGGAGAAGCCTGACGGAACACGTCTCTTCATACCGAAGCAGTGCAACCACTGCGACGACCCGCCGTGCGTCCCCCCATGCCCCACCAACGCCACCTACATCACACCCGAAGGTCTCGTGCTGGTCAACGACGAGCTGTGCATCGGATGCGGCGCCTGCATCAAAGCCTGCCCGTACGGCGCCCGGTTCAGAAACCCCGTCAAAGGCGTGGCCGACAAATGCACTTTCTGCGACCACAGGCTGGCTGAGGGCCTGCTCCCCGCCTGCGTCGAAGCCTGCCCCACGGGAGCGAGAGTGTTCGGAGCGGTCGGCGAAGACAACGAGCTGACAAACATCGTCGAGAGCAAGCCTACGCAGGTTCTGAAGCCCTTCACGGGTGCTAAGCCCATGATCTACTACCTAAGCCTCCCCGACGAGGTGAACAAGTAGATGTTGTCGGGATACTACTATCCGAACGAGGCGGCTGCGCCGCTTCTCTGGCAGCCGGTCCTTTTCGCATACACTTTGCTGATATCGGGGGCCGACCTCCTCATCCTAGCGGCGCTCGCCTATCTCTCAGGTTCTCTGCGGAAGGCTGTTCCGTTGATGACGATGCTCGGCATAGGGTTTTTCGCAGTCGTGCTTCTCGGGCCTCTCGCAGACCTCGGGTCTCCCCAGAGAGCTCATCTGATGTTCCTGAACCCGCATCTCGCATCCACGCCAGTCAACCCCGGCGTCTCGCTCATAGCGGTTCAGGGCCTCGCATGGGCTGTTGGGCTTGTGCTGGCAGCTCTTTTCGCCGTCCTGACCTTTTCCTACTACTCTCATCAAGCGGCTTTGACAGCCAGCGGAGTCAGGCGCATGGTTTTCAGGATTTTCTCGCTGAACATAACGACGGCCGAACGCTACAGCTCCGCTGAAAAAACTGCCAAAGCCATCGCCGTAGCCATGCTGCTGCCCATGACGATGTGGGGTATGTACCCGGCTTCGATGCTTTTGACGCAGACGTGGAACCCTGTCTGGAGAAGCTGGACGCTGCTTCCCGTAGTCTACTTCGCCGACACTTTCGTCGTGGCCACAGCCATCTTCGTCCTAGTCTACTATTTCTGGCGTAGAAAAGCTCTGGAGAGGGATGTTCTGGTTCCTGTTCTAAAGATTCATGCAGCAGGCTCGATTTCCGTCGCTGCGCTCACAGCCCTGCAGATGGCTGTCTGGTATCTGTGGTCGCCTTCGACGGCTGAGATGACCTCTCCGCTGATGCCCTTGATGTATCTGGTGATTGTTTTTCTGATGCTGAGCTTTTTCGTCTCAATCGTAGCAATAAGATATCCTTTCCTCAGCCCCGCAGTCTCCCTAATCGCCTTTGCAGGAACTTTCGCCAACAAGTGGAACATACTGATTAACGCTCAGCTGGTCTCCAAAACAGGTTTGGCTTTGTTCGAGGCTGAGCTTCACGGCCAGTGGCTTTTGGAGACTGTTTCACCGATAGCTGCGGGTTTGGCTCTTTTCCTAATTCTTTCGATTGTCTTCCCTCTCGAGGTGAGGGTTGATGGTCAGTAGAAGAGCGGCGGTCAAAGGAGCTGTGGGGGCTGCGTCGCTGGGAGTCTTCCTAGCAGGCTACTGGAGCACGGTCGAGAGGATCGTACAGCCCACAACGCAGCTTTACAGGCCCGACAGAGTTTCAGGCAGGGATGTTAGGTATGTCTATTCGTCGTGCCTCGGATGCAACGTGCGATGCGGAATACGTGTAAGAGTCTCCACCGTCGACGGAGTTGAGGTTGTCGAGAGGATAGAGGGCAACCCCTACCATCCCTACAACAGATACGTCTCAACAGACCATCAGCTCAACCGTTTCAGCGAAATAGACTACCGAACTCCTGTTAGAAGGTCCTTGGCCGTCGGCTCAACGCTGTGCCCACGGGGCCAAGACGGAATACACTACGTCTACGACCCTTACAGAATAGTGAAGCCTTTGAAGAGAGCCGGCCCCAGAGGAAGCGGAAAATGGAAAGAAATACCGTGGGAGCAGCTGATTAAAGAGGTTGTCGAAGGAGGAGTTGTGGAGGAGACCGGCGAGAGGCTGCCGGGCATCGGGGAGCTGTATGTTTTCGGAAAGCTGCGAGACGCAGGGTTCGCCAACCCGGCTGAGGTGTTGACGAACATCAAGAAAGACGTCGACGACCTTGTGGCCAAGGCTGCAGACAAAAACATAACCGCTGAGCAGTTTGACGCACTGCTCAACGGGTTCAAAGAGAAGTGGTCGAAGACTCTGGGCGAGAGGGGCGTCAAGCTCGAGGACGTGTTGGTCGACCCCGACAACCCGGACCTCGGCACTAAGGCCAACATGCTTGTTTACATGAGGGGCCGTGGTCAGGACAACGCCGACACCTTCGCCAACCGCTTCGTAAGAGCGGTGGGAAGCGTCAACTGGATGCGGCACACGTCAGCCTGCCAGCTCGCATTCTACGCCGGAAACTACCTGTGGTCAGGGTTCTACGACATCAACGCCGACTTCATGGGAGCCAAAGTCGTCATAATGGCCGGCGGAGCTCTGGGCAGGCTGCACCCCGGAGCCACAGGCCAAGGAGCCTTGGTTGAAAAAGCAGCGAACGGAGAACTCAAAGTCTACTACGTCAACCCCATGGCACCCCGGGCCTCCGCCAACAGAAACATCGTATGGGTTCCCATAAAGCCTGCGACGGACGCTGCGCTGGCCTTGGCCGTGGCTCAGCTTCTCATCAAAAACAACTGGATAAACAAGGCCTTCCTCGAGGCTCCGTCCAAGAAAGCTGCTGAGAAAATCGGATACCCGTACTGCAGCAACGCAACATGGCTTGTCGTGATGGAGGAGGGGCACAGCCTCTACGGCTCACACCTAACAGACACCATGGTAGGCGTGGGGAAGGACGGCAAGCCAATCGTAAAAGCTGGGGAGCAGTTCGTCGTCAACGAAAGCGTCGACAAAGCTGACCTCGAGTACTCTGGAAAAATCAAGCTGGCTACGGGTGAGGAGGTTCTCGTCAAAACAGTCTTCACCATTTTCAAGGAAACAGCCTTCAGCAAAACCGTCGAAGAATGGGGTAGGGTCTGCGGAGTCAACGCCAAGACAATAACGCAGATGGCTAGGGATTTTGGAGAAGCTTCTCCACGGGCCTCCACCTACATCCACAGAGGCGTTGCGATGCATCCCAACGGGGAGTACACAGTCTGGTCTCTCCGGAGCCTTGACATTCTTGTCGGCAACTACCACCGCATCGGCGGAATCCTAGGCAGGCCCTCGCTAACCTCCTACAACAACTACCTGTACAACTGCAGCGCAAGCGGCTTCGGCGAACCACTCAGATGGGGCCCGCCAATAGACAGACACGCCGTAGAATACGAGAAGACAATCATGTACTACAGGAAGGTGAAGCGGGGTGAAAACCCGTACCCGGCGAAGAGACCTTGGTACCCGCTTTCGCCCGAGGAGAGCTACACAGAGCTGTTCGCAGGAATAGACCTAGCCTACCCCTACCCAATCAAAGTCTTGATTCTGTACTTCGCCAACCCAGTCATCGCCAGCAACAACGGCCTCAAATTCGTAGAAGTCCTCAGAGACACCAAAAAGCTGCCGCTCTTCATCGGAATCACAACAACCATCAACGAAACATACCTCTACGCAGACTACCTAGTCCCCGACACAACCTACATCGAAACAGGAACTAGCGGCGTCCACTTCCTTTACGGCGGAGGCTTAGGCAGGCTTTTAGCCGAGTCGTGGAGGTCGCCTGCGATAATGCCTCTGACCCAGCGGATAAGCGACAGCCCCGACGGAAAACCACGGTACGCATCGTTCTGGGAGTTCTTCATCGACGTCGGAAAAGCCTTGAAGGC
>JANWZU010000150.1 GCA_025054795.1 Candidatus Caldarchaeum sp. | reverse complement strand
CAGTCTTCCTATGCTGCCCTATCTGACCCCAGCCATGTGTTCTAGAACCTCTGAATTTTCTGACTTTCCTCAGCCTAGTGGGCATACAATCACCGATCTGCGGCTTTCTAGATTTTCTACATGAAGTTTGTTTATAAGTGTTTTCTACGTCATCCTACGGAACAGATCGTTTATTTCATCGCCCCTGTCTCCGTACTCGCCGCCCGACTTGAATGCTCGTTTTACGGAGCGTTTGAAACCCTTGCTCGGCGGTCGCAGGTTCAGAAGTACGGGACTGTCGAGAGATGATTCGCCCTTCTCGAGCTTCTCGGCAAACTTCAAGGCATCCTCAGCGACGTACCCGGCTTCCTTAAGGAAAGTGTATATAGTCTTGCTGTTCGGCCTACCCCAAGTCAAGTATCTCTGCGCTTTCCTCAGCATACCCTCCAGAGAAGGAGTTAAGGGGTAGAGTCCCGCGGCGAAGGCTTTGTCGAGCTTAAGCGACTCGAGTGTTTTCTCGACGTCGGGGTCTATTCCGACGCGGCCCTTAATCCTAAGCACCATCACAACCCGGTTCATGTTAAGCCATGCTCCAAAGGTCATGAAGAACGAACTTACTCGTCTGACGGAGGGCCTGGTAGGTTGCGCCAATTACTGATAGTGATGTTCTAGTTTCGCCGAAGCTCCGTGTCCAGCAGTCTTTGATTCCCGCAAGAGAAAGAATTACTTTCTGGCTCTCTCCAGCAACCATCCCTATACCCCTCGGCGCTGGAAGAACCTGAACCCTCACGCTTCCATACTTTCCCTCTGTTTTGACGACTAGGCTGTGAGGTTCTCCGCAAGCGCATTCCCAGCTTCCGCATCCTCTCTTGACCGGGATAATGTTCAGCTTAGCGTTTCTAATCGCCTTCTCGATGGCCAGAACGACTTGGGAAGACTTCCCCGTCCCCACTCCGACGTATCCGTCTCTGTTGCCCACAACAACCAAGGCCTTGAAACGTGTCTTCTCGCCTGCGTCGGTCTGCCTCTGGACAAGCTTGACGTCTATCACCTCCTGCTCTAGGTTGGGAAGAAGCCGGTCGACTATCTCGGGCTCGAGGATTCGGGCGTGGCTTTCGAACACCTGCTCAATAGACGTAATACGACCCTCCTCCACAAGCCTGCCGAGAGATGTCCTTGGCTTCCACTCACTCATCGCCAGACCCCTCCATTATCATCTGCTTGACTTTGACTACGTTTTCTTCGAGTTTTTGAATGTATTGTTCGTCTGTCCTTGAAAACAGCGGGCTCGCCGTGTTCTGTCTGGCTGTCGGGTAGTATTTCGTGATGTGCCGCCCCCGTATCCTGTCTTCGTCGGGAAGCATTTCTTCCGACGCAGGGACGTGTAGACCTGCGTCCAAAACGCCTTTCAAAACAGCGTAGATCCTGCTTCCCTTAACCGACCTGTATACCCCCATGTCCAGTATGGCCTCCTTAAACCCTTTTTCGAGGGCTTTTTTACCCAGCATCACGCCAGTCAGGTAGGCGGCTGGAGTGGATTTGAAGGAGGCTTTCCAGCCGTAAGATGCAAGCATATCAGACGACACAGTTATCATCGTCTGGTCTCCGCCTGCCTTCGACCTGACCAGCTGGGCGATCAGCCGCCTGTTTGTCCTCCGGACGACAAGCCTTTCGACCCCCGATTTAACCAGCTTAAGCCGCTTCCTGTAGTCGGTTTTCCCCTGCCTTCGACGCCGAGGCTTGGTCCTGAGAAACAGATAGGAGCTCATTTGGGCGGCACCTCCGTCATCCTATGCAGCTTGATGAACTCTTTCAGGGAGGCGGTGGATTTGAAGTTTCCAGCCTTCACGTAGCTGTAGAGTAGACGGTAGTTTCTCCGCTCCAGCAATCCTTGTTCTCGGAGCTTTTTGAGGTAAGCCCTCTGCGCTCTGACACGGTTGATCCACATCCGCTTCCTAGATACTATCGAGTACTTCCCCCCCTTCTTGCTTCCAGGCCCTCTTTTTTTCTTCCGCTCCACCCTAGCCCTGCTCACTCCCCGGGCTGGGAGCTTCGTCACAGCCCCGTCTTGGATAAGCCTCCTCATCTCGGCTCTGGTTATCGCAGACTCTATCTCGTCAAGCCTATCTGGGTCGAACTTGACTCTTGACACACCGCATTTCAGCAGGTCTGCTGCAAGCCTCTTCTGAAACTCCAGCATCACTCCCCACTCTCCTCCTTCTTCAAAGGCGGGTTCAGCACCTTAAACCCTTTCTCGACAGCTGCTTCGTACAGCTTTGTCTTCATCCTTCCTCCAAGCCTGCCTGAAAGCCTTAAAGCGTCCTTATCGGGCGAGAGAGCCGCCAGCTGTGATAGGCTTGAGATCAGCACCTCTCTGTAGCCCGACGGATGAAGGCCCCT
Source organism: Candidatus Caldarchaeum sp. (assembly GCA_025054795.1). Classification (GTDB taxonomy): domain Archaea; phylum Thermoproteota; class Nitrososphaeria_A; order Caldarchaeales; family Caldarchaeaceae; genus Caldarchaeum. Next base: position 3,609 of record JANWZU010000150.1, on the reverse strand, counting down.
AAAACTTCGGGGTGTTCCATAACCTATCTTAGCTAGGGGAGGGGCCCCGCTTTTCTGCAGCCTCATCCTGCTGTCTTTACCACGAGGCCTTCGGTACCCTGTATTCAGCCTAACGTATCTCCAGCTCTCCTGCCTGACAAATTTAGGCAGGCTTCTCCTCTTCTTCAACACACGCTTGGGCAGCCTCATGGTCCAGCAGCCCTCTCAGCCAAGTATATCCCGTCCAAAAACTTCCGAGGGTCTTTACGCCCTATCCGTGTAGCGTTCTCTATGTTAGCAGCTGTCTGCCCAACGGTCTCCTTGTCAACTCCTGACACGATTACCTCGTCTCCTTTGACTGAGACCTTTACGTCTCCCACTATCTTAGCCCTCCTGTCGTATCTTTCGCCGAGGAAATTAGATATTATTACTTCGCTCCCAGCCACTTTAACTGATATTGGGAAGTGCGACGAAACCACCTTGAGTTTGTATGTGTAGCCTTTCGAAACACCCTCAGCAGCGTTGCGGATTATCGAGACAACTGTCCCTAGCATGGCTTTAGCCTTCCTCGACCTTCCCGGCACTCTGACGACTACGTTTCCCTTCTGCACCTCTATCTCGGCGGGTATGTGGCTGATGTCTTTAACCACCTTACCTTTAGAACCCTCGACAGTAAGCTGGCCAGCCTCGTACTTGACGGCGACCCTCTCCGGTATGTTTACCGAATCCTCGAGAAACTTAGTAGACATAGCCAAGCAACCTCCCCCCAGTCTTGAGCTTTTTGGCCTCGTCGTGCGACATCACTCCCTTAGGTGTTGTGACTACGATGACGCCTACCCCCCTTCCCGGCAGATACTGCTGTTCAAAAAACTCGTACCTGCCGGCTTTAACGTTCATCCTCGGCCTTATGGGCGAGGATCTGTTGACCCTCCCTAGTAGCTGAACCTTGAAGAGTCCTCCTCGGCCGTTTTCGATGTACTCGAAAGCACCTATGAACCCTTTCCGCTGGAGCACTTTCAGGATCTCGCCCACCAGTTTTGAAGCTTTGACGACGCATTCATGGTTGTGGACCATCTCGTTGTTTTGGATCGTTGTGAACAAAGCTGAAACAAGGTCTGTCATTCATCATCACCTAATCGTAAACCTTGAACCCTAGCTTGGGTCCTATCTCGTTGATGCATCTTCTGCAGACGAGGAGACCGTACTTTCTGATGACGCCTACGCTCGTCCCGCATCTTCGGCAGACATGAACTCCTTTCCCGAACTTCCTCGGCTTAGCCTTCTGCTTCAATCCTCTACCACCTTCGCACCCAGAGATTTCATAAACTCTACAGCCTCCCTCCTGCTAACCGTCTGAGTTTTGCCCAGCTTGGACCTGCGGTAAGCCCTTTTGACCACCCGGTAGCCAGGCTTCGTGAGATGAACCGAAACATCCATCCCAACAATTCCCAGCTCAGGGTTATACCTCGTCCCAGGTATGTCAAGATGTTCGTGTATTCCGAATGAGATGTTTCCATGTTCGTCGAAGCTCGATGACTTGAGCGTGTTGTTTACAGCTGCGAGCGCCTTCTTCAGGAAGTCGTAGGCTGCCTGCTTCCTCAAAGTAGCCCTAACAGCTATCGGCTCTCCCTTATGGATGCCAAACCCTCTGACTGTTTTCTTCGCCTTCCTCACCTCCGGCTTCTGCCCCACGATCGACTCGACAATCTTCTGAGCCTTCTCAAGCTTGGCTCCACCCTCTCCGACGCTGCAGTTGACGACGACTTTCTCTATCCTAGGGTTTCTCACGGCAAGGTTATCCAAGGCTTTCCCACCCCCACGGGCATGATGTTCCTCAACAATGTCGTCACCGTTCCCTGACTTGTAGCTATGGTTGCAGTAGGCTTGTCGGGAAATACAACATCTCGCCTAATTCTAATCACTTGACCGTGTAGACCGGCTCTCGAACCTTTCACTATGTAGCCGTAGCAGCCGTTTTCTAAAGAAACTGATTCAAGAATCTCCTGCTCTGGAACGGTAATCTTCACGCTGTCGAATATTTTGTAAGACCTTCCGGTCTTGACGTCATCTCCCTTGAAAAGAATTGTCCGTCCGTCGTGAAGACCTAATGCAAGGTCTCCGGCCCTTACGTGGTTTTTCCTAACAACCTGGCATACTTTGAAGCCTACCTCATCCTCGCCTACCGTCTGCAAGCTAAGGCCTTTGAGAGGCCTGATCACCACTCTGTAGCTTTCTCCAATTTCCGGAGCTCTAAAAACGTCCATCAACCCGAGCGAAAACCTTGGGTCTCGTACGGTTTTACCGTCAACCTGAAACTTTCCAGACTTAATCAGTTTTTGGGCCGTAGCCCTGTCCTCGGCGTAGCCTAGAATGTCTCTGACGACTATGAGTAGGGGGATAGACCTCTCCTTTGGATGTTTTCCAGACCTGGGCGAGACTGTGAAGACTGTTTCTTTCTTGGGGAAATGGCGTGGTGCTGCGAGGGATTTGAGATGGGTCATCAGGTCTTCACCTCCAGCTTCTGCTTACGTCTTTTGTCGTCTAGGTTCAGCTGAGTCAGCATCAAGTTGTAAACCCTAATGGGCACGTCGACAGAGGAGCCGTCTGTCTTCTTCCTACTGACGTTCTCCAAGTAAACCATCTGTCTTTTAATGTCGACCTTCTTCACTTTCCCTTCAACCCCCTTGAACACACCTTTCATAACTTTAACCGTATCCCCCACCCGAACGCCGTATGAGCGTTTCCCATACTTGGTCCTCAGCTCCGGCGAGAGGTGGGCTCTCATGAACTTCACCAAGATGTGTCTTGGAGCGTTGAAACGGCTGAAACGTTGTTTACTAGGTTTACGGGACTGCATCACAGACACCTATATTATCATGGTTGCGGCGTTCGCTATTCTCGGCCATCTCTCGGCAGCCTCCCTCGCTACAGGCCCTTTTATCTCAGTCCCCTTCAAGTCGCCTTCAGGCGTGATTATGACTGCGGCCGTGTCTTCGAAGGATATCCAAGTGCCGTCCCTTCTTCTGTAAGGCTTCCTCTGCCTAATCAGAACGGCGTGCATCGGTTTCTTCCTCAAATCTATCGGGCCTTTCTTGACTGTCACGCTGAGCATGTCGCCCACGCAGGCCGCTGGAACACGGCGGAGCCTCGCTGTCAAACCATGCACCTGCACAATCTTCAAAACCTGAGCCCCCGAGTTGTCTGCGCAGTTGACCAACGAGCCTAGGACAACAGTCCTCGGAAGGTTAGGCCTCCTCTCGAGAACGCCAACTGCAGCAACCGCTCTAGACCTCTTCGCCATCCCTACACCACCTTTTCAAGAACGACGAAGCTTACCGTCTTACTGAGTGGCCTGCACTCGCCTATGCGGACCCTGTCCCCAACCTCGACGTCAAGGCACGGAGGAAGATGCGCCGAGATAAGAGACCTCCTCCTCTCATACCTTTTGTACTTCCTGACGTAAACCTGATACTTTTTCTCGACAACCACGGTTTTCGCCATCTTCTTCTTAACCACCAACCCTGTTTGGATTATTCCACGGACCGGTAGACTGCCGTGGTATGGGCAGTCTTTGTCCTCGCATGTACGAGCCACGGGCTTAACCGCTATGCCTATGTTCCTCGCTGCGCT
>JANWZU010000005.1 GCA_025054795.1 Candidatus Caldarchaeum sp. | reverse complement strand
ACGGCGTCAACGGCTTCTTCGTCCTCGGAACCAACGGCGAAGGAGTGAGAATTCATCCGGATAAAAGGAAGAGGATTGCCGAACACTTCATAGACTCCGTCGGTTCGAAGGGGTTGGTAATAGTCCACACAGGTGCGGCTGACGTAGACACGGTCATAGATTTGACGAAACACGCTTCGAAGAAGGGGGCGCATGCAGTAGCCGCCGTCTTCCCGTTCTACTACCGGTACGATTTAGATTCTCTAGTAAGTTTCTACACGGAGCTTGTCAAGGTTTCAGACAGCCCTGTGCTGGCCTACAACAACCCAGCAACCCAGGGCTACCGGGTTTCTTCACACTTTATCGAAAACCTGCTCGAGAAAGTGCCGGGACTCGCAGGGATTAAAGACAGCAGCAACGACCCAGAGCTTCTGATGAGCCTCTCCAGACGGTACCCTGAGAGCTTTTTCACCGCTTCGGGAGGCGACGAGCTCATTCTCTACAGCTTGACAATCGGATTGCGTCGTCAGGTAAGCGCCATTGCGTCGATTTACCCAGACCTTGTTGTGGGGCTTAGGAAGGCTTTCGAATCGGGCGATAAGCAGAAAGCCTTGGCTCTGCAGCACAAGCTGAACGTCCTGAAAAACATCATAGTTGAAGCAGGGCCCTATCACGCAGCCTGCAAACAAGCCCTGAAGCTTAGAGGAATTGATTTAGGAGAGCCTTACCCTCCGTCCAGAGGCCTTACAAAAACGGAGGTTGAAAACCTGCGTGCGAAGCTCAAGGAGGCGGAGAAAGCATAAATTGTATCAGTCTTCCTGCTAACCATGCCCAAACAGATTTTAACCTCTGACAAGGCTCCCAAGCCTGTAGGCCCCTATTCTCAAGCCGTCAAGGCGGGCAACTTCATCTTTCTCGCCGGCCAAGTTGCACTCAACCCAGCCACCGGCAAATTCGAAGAAACCGACGTAAGAGGCCAGACGAGGAGAATTTTGGAGAACGCCAAAGGCTTGCTTGAAACTTACGGATACTCGTTGAGCGACGTTGTGAAAGCCACGGTTTACCTGACTCGTCCCGAGCATTTCCAAGAAATGAACGAGGTTTACAGGGAATATTTTAGAGACGGGCCTCCGGCTAGGACTACCGTGGTTATCTCGCTGCCCATGAAGGATGCGCTGGTGGAGATAGACCTCATCGCTTACGTTGAAAAGTGAAGGTTATCAGCTCAAGAGGATGGCGGACAGGAAGGCCTGTAGCCTCTTCGATGTGTATGCGGCAGACGCTGCTAGTTGTTGCAACCATCTCACACCCGCTTCTCCTTAGCTTGTCGAACAGGCTTTCGCCGACGACGTTAGACAGCTCATAGCCAAGCACTCCATGCTTCATGCCGAACGACCCGGCCATGCCGCAGCAGGTCCCCGTCTCTACGAAGAACGAATCATATCCGGCAGCGGTCAACAACTTGTGGGCAGATTTTGATGAGTCGAGGGCTCTTTCGTGGCAAGGTATATGAACAGCTATCTTCGTTTTGTCCGTCCTCTCGATTTTAAGCCTTCCCTCTTCCACAAGCCTGCACAGAAACTCTGTGGCCGAGACAGCCGAAGCGGAAACCTTCTTGGCCTTCTCGCTTTTGTTCAGCAAAAAAGGATAGACATACTTGAGGGAGTAAGTCGCAGTGGGTTCGATAGAGACTATTACTGAACCTTCTTCAGCAAACTTATGCAGCGATTCAACGTTGTAGTCCGCAATTTCTCTGGCCTTGTCTAGGTCTCCGTAAGCCACGTATGGATATCCGCTCGACCTCTGGCTGGGCAGCAAAACGCTGAAACCGCATTCTTCAACGGCCTCGATTAGCTTGAGGCCGAGGTCGGGTCTGACAAACTGATAGTAGAAGTCGGCGAATAACGCAACAACCTGCTCGTTTATCTCTGACTTGCGGCCCCTAATGATTGCGGTTAAACTTTTATCAGCTATTGGAGGTAGCTGTCTTCTTGAGTCTATTCCTGCGAGTTTCTCCATGAGATACCGAACGGGTTTGTTTCTCAAGATAAGGTTGAACAGCTTAGGAAAGCGTGAGCCCAACTTGTATATGCTTTCATAGCTTTCAAGCAGATTGTTCACACCCAACTGCCCGGCTTCCTTGACTACTCTGTGCTTGACCTTAGCTATCATCATAGGCATGTCGATCTCAGCCGGACAGATCTCCTTGCACAACCCACATGAAACGCAGAGTTCTGTGAACTGTGCCGCCTTGTCAAGCCCGTGGACGTAGGCTGTCCATGGAATTCCTATGGGCCCTGTGTAGATGTGCCCGAAGACGTATCCACCGACGGTTGAGTATGTAGGGCATATGTTCATGCAGGCTCCGCATCTGATGCAGTACAGCGCTTCCTTGAAGAGGCTGTCTGCACGCATCTGGGTTCTTCCGTTGTCAACAACCACCACATGCAGCTCTCTTCCGTCAAAAACACCCGCCATCGGGTTCCTGCCTGATATGAACGAGACGTATGTTGTTAGGGGCTGTCCCGTTGAGCTTACTGGATGGGCTACGACAAGCCTTAGAGCGTCTTCAACACTCTCAACAATCTTCTCCATCCCCATCACGACTATGTGTGTTTTCGGGGGTACGCTGCCCAGCCTGTCGTTCCCCTCGTTCGTCTCCACGACAACCGTTCCGGTTTCCGCAATAGCTATGTTAGCCCCTGTCAGCCCGATTTCGGCGGACAGAAACACTTCCCGCAGATGTTCTCGTACGAAGCTGACCAGCTCGTTCAAATCATCGCTCAAGCTCCTGCCGGCAACAGCTGAGAAAAGCTCAGCGACCTCCCGTCTCGTTTTATGAACAGCGGGGTAAACCATGTGGAAGGGCTTCTCGCCCGACAGCTGGATTATGAACTCGCCCAAGTCGGTCTCAACGACCTTAAGCCCCCTCGACTCAAGGAACGGAGTTAGCTCAATTTCCTCCATAGTCATAGACTTACTTTTTGTCAGGAGTTTTGCGTTTTTCTCCGCTGCAATTTGATAAACTATTCGACAGGCCTCCTCACCGTTCTCAGCTAAGTAAACCTTCACTCCTCTTTTTTCACAGTTTTGTTTAAACGTTTTGAAAAGTTCTTCGAGGTTTTCTACAGCATGCTGTCTGGTTTGTCTCACCGTGTCTCTGAACCCTTCCCAGTCGGGGAACATCGTCTCTATTGTCGTCTTCCTAGCTTCTAGAGTGCGTTCAAGAGCCTCCCTCAGATAGCCACGCCACTCTCTCTTCTCCAAATATTGTTCTGCTTTTTCTGCGAGTTGACGATGTATTTTTTTAGCGTTTAAAGCCATGACAGAACCACAGCCCCGACAACGTGAGGACCGTGAAGACCTACAACAATTCTTTGCTCGATGTCCCCTGACCGGCTGGGCCCGGAGATGAAAGTCACCGTCGCTTGCCTAGCATTCTGGAAGGTTCTGCGGATAAGGCCGCTAAGCTCCTCAACCTTCGCTACGACTGTGGATGCCTTCACAAAAACGATGTGGATTTTCGGAAAGCTTGAAGTGAGCCGTTCGACGTCGTCGTACGCTGCCTCAACGAGCGTTCCAGTTTCAGCCACAGCAGCAACGGCCGTTGAAATCCCTGCATCCACCCTCTTCA
>JANWZU010000199.1 GCA_025054795.1 Candidatus Caldarchaeum sp. | reverse complement strand
AGCAGCGGCTCGCCGCCTGTCAAGACCAGATTTCTGACTTTATTATTAGCAAGCATGCTTAAAGCTCTCTCGGCTACCGCCGTTTCAGTCATCGGCTGTATTTGCTCATCCATCCTATATCGGCTCCAGTCCCAAGTGTATTTGGTGTCGCACCAACTGCATGTGAGGTTGCAGAAAGCAGTTCTTATGAAGAGGCTGGGGGTTCCAGCTCTAGGCCCCTCGCCCTGTATGCTAAGAAACATCTCAGAAACGGGGAGCTTACCTCTTAAGTCGAACATCTCCTGTCGACGTAGTATGTTTTTCCTGACCGGTCGACCCTCTGCCTGAACTCGCCTTCGACGGGGGGTTTCAAGTAAAGCGACGGGTCGGGTATACCGGCTTGCTTGAAACCCAAGTATCTTCTTCTGCAGTTGCTGCAAGTTCCGCAGTGTATCGGAAACCCATCGCCGCTCCAGCCAGCTCCTTGGTAGCAGCTGTACGTGTATATCCATGGCACGTTGAGCATTTGGCCGAGCTTCACGACGGCGTCTTTGTCCAAGTTGATAAGCGGAGCGTGAACCCTGTAGCCTCCGAAATGAGTCGACACCTCAGCCACCCTGTTCATCTCCTCGATGAACTCCGGCGTGTTGTCCTTCATAGCAACAGGCGTCTCTCTCCTTATACCTATGTAGACATCCCACGGCTCCCTTCTATTCTCCTTCAAGTATGCTGTAAGGTCGAAGGACTCTGCGTGCGCCAAGCCCACGGTTATCAGTTGCAAATTTCTGACAACATCCCACCACCTCAGTATTCTGTCCCTGGCTTTCTCAGGGTCCCACAGCGACTCGACAGGAGTCTCGGGCAGCTGTTCGTCTCTGACCAACATGCTGGTCGAAAGCCTCCCCAGCCATCGCAGGTCTACCTCTTTGAGCGGGGCCGCTAGGTCCTCAGAAGCCTTCGCAGCACACCATCTCTCGTACTCCGCCATCCGCTGTCCATAGTTTGCGTGGATGAGCAGAACCTTCGGCGGGTTGACTACCCTGACCACGTAGTAGACTGTCGTTATCGAGTCAACTCCTCCGCTAACTAGGCAAACCGCATTCCTTCTGTAGTCCTGCATATCCGCTCCCTACACCGGGGTTTGTTGGGCGCAACGGGTGGGAGCACCACTCACGCGCCATGGCAATCCTGGTTGGCTAACCCTTATATTAGGTTTTTTTCGGGGGAACAACGCTAGCTCAGGGCGATGCATGCTTGCAGCGGACACTTCTGCAGCCGGCTGGGTGGACGGGTTTTCACCGTTTTAAAACCTTCTGGGGTGTGATTGGAGCGATAAGTCTATAAAAAGCCTTTACCCGGCCATAGCTAGGTGTGATGTAGTATGGCTGCAACAGTAGGTACGCCTACGCAACCTGTTATAATTTTGAAGGAAGGAGCGAAGAGAGCTCGTGGACGTGAGGTTCAGAGCGCCAACATAATGGTGGCGAAGATAATCGCCGAAACCATGAAGTCGTCTCTAGGCCCGCGTGGAATGGACAAGATGCTCGTCGACAGCTTCGGCGACATAGTCATCACCAACGACGGCGCAACGATACTCAAGGAGATGGATGTGGAGCATCCTGTAGCTAAGATGCTTGTTGAGGTTTCGAAGGCTCAAGACGAGGAGGTGGGAGACGGAACAACCTCCACCGTCGTGTTGGCCGGCGAGCTTCTCGCAAAAGCTGAGGAGCTTATCGAGAAAGAGGTCCACCCAACTATTGTCATAGAGGGGTACAGGAAGGCCGCTGTAAAAGCTCTGGAGATACTCGACGAAATAGGAATAAAGGCCAGCCCGACGGACAAAGCGCTTCTGAAGAAGGTGGCAAGAACAGCGATGATAAGCAAGCTTGTAAGCGAGGAGGCTGACTACCTAGCCGACGTCGTTGTTGAAGCCGTGACGCGAGTTGCGGAGAAAGCCGGCGACAAATGGACGGTCGACTTGGATGACGTAAAGCTTGAGAAGAAGGAGGGCCAGTCGCTGCGGGACACTTCGCTGATAGAGGGCATCGTCCTCGACAAAGAGGTTGTTCACGCAGACATGCCGAAGCTCGTAAGGAATGCGAAGATCGCCCTCCTAGACGCCGCCCTAGAGATTGAGAAAACCGAGTTTGACGCAAAGCTG
>JANWZU010000194.1 GCA_025054795.1 Candidatus Caldarchaeum sp. | reverse complement strand
GACAGGTTCACGGTCATGCCTCTGCAGATTTTCAACTGGGTGAGCAGGCCGCAGGTCGCTTTCCAAGAACTATCATCAGCAGCCATCATAGTGCTTCTAATGCTTCTATTAGCGTTAAACGCCGCCGCCATAACTATAAGGTACCGTTATCAAAGGAGGTTAGTGTTATAAATGGCGTTGCTGAAGAAGATTTTGGTGGAGCGCGAGCCCATGGTGCAAACCGACGGCAGAGCTGTCATCGAAACCGTAGGCCTTTCAGTTATGTACGGTAGGAAATACGCTATAAAAGACATCAGCCTCAAGTTTGAACGCTCACGTATCACGGCGATAATCGGGCCGTCGGGATGCGGCAAGTCAACCCTGCTAAGATGCTTGAACAGGATGAACGACTTGATTCCTGAGGCAAAAATCGAGGGGAAGGTTTACTACAGGGGGCTGGACATCTACGCCGACGGCGTCGACCCCGTTGCCGTCAGGACGGCTATCGGTATGGTGTTTCAGAGGCCAAACCCCTTCCCCATGTCGATCTTCAACAACGTCTCCTTCGGGCTTAAGGTTAACGGAATCAAGCTTTCCAAGCAGCAGCTCCACGATAAAGTTAAGGATGCACTGGAAAAAGCAGCCCTCTGGGACGAGGTCAAAGACAGGCTCGACGCACCTGCTTTCTCTCTTTCTGGAGGACAGCAGCAGAGACTATGCATAGCAAGAGCTCTGGCTGTCGACCCGGAGGTCATCCTTCTCGACGAGCCGACCGTCTCCCTAGACCCAATCTCAACAGCCAGAATCGAGCAGCTGCTGCGGACAATCTCAGCCGACTACACCATCATCATAGTGACACACAACATGCAGCAAGCGGCACGTGTCTCCGACTACACGGCGGTGCTTATGCCCGACGAATCCATGATAGGACGGCTTGTCGAATTCGGCCCTACCAAGGAGATCTTCACAAACCCAAAGGACAAGAGAACAGAGGACTACATCTCGGGAAGAATAGGGTGATTTCTTGCCTAGGCTGATGGACATAGGGCTAGACCGTCTTGTGAACATGCTTAACGATATGGCTCAACTGAGCATGAAGGCAGTTGAGTTGGCCGTTCAAAGCTTCATGGAGGGACAGAACCTTCAGGATGAAGTTTTCCAGCTGTCCGAGAAGCTGCGCTGGCTGCAGGACGAGGCCTCGGACCTCGCTGTAGAGCTGATCGCCCGATACCAGCCTGTGGCTAGAGACCTTCGGTTTCTAAGGTCTGCCATGGAAGTGGCTTACGGTTTTTCACGGTTCGGACGATACGCCTACGACATCGCTCAGATCATACCGACTTTCGGCGAGTTAAAGGACTGCGAGAAGCGGGTTGTTTCCGAGGTAAGCGACGTTGTGAAGGAGATGATTCAGCTTAGCATCAAAAGCTTCACTGAGAGGAGAGTTGACTTGGCGTCGAGTCTTGAGAGGATGGATTCTTTCATAGACCGTGCATACAGAGACCACGTTGACCAAAGCATAAACAGAAGCGGTGTTAAGAGATGCGACATGGCCATCATGCTCATGCTACGTTATCTAGAGAGAATAGCCGACCACGCAACATACATAGGCGACTCGGTTGAGTACATAGTTGAAGGTGTTAGAAGGCCTAGGAAGTAGGTGAAAGCTATGGTGGACTCTGTTGTTATGGACAGGAAATGCATGGAGCTTCTTCTTGCGATGGCGAGGGAAGTTCATCCCAACGAGGTAATAGTCCTTTTGCACGGAAAGGTAGAGAAGAACATGGCGAGAGTTGATGAGCTGTCCCTGCCTCCTCAGACCGTCTTCGGCGAAGACTTCGCATCCTTCAACCCTTACGCTCTGCCCATTGACTACTCCATCCTAGGCGTAGCTCACTCCCACCCTTCAGGCGTCGGCGAGCCGTCGACAGAGGACTTGAACAACTTCATGGGCAGGATCATGGTTATAGTAACACCGCCCTACGAGGACGAGCGGGATGTTCATGTTTTCGACGGCTCCGGAAAAAGAGTCAGAAGAGTAGTTTCAGACCAATAGTGCTTTGCACAATTCGAGAAGAAGCTGTTCAGGGTTTCTGCTTTTGACGTAGGCGCTTGAGAGTAACACGCCTTCAGAGCCCAGCGCAACGGCCTTCCTGACGTCCTCTGCGCTCGATACACCCGCACCGCATATGACATGCACATTCGGTTTTACAGCCTTGACAGTTTTTACAGCGCCCGCCACCACCTCTGGCTTCGCAGTCGAAACAGATATTCCAGACCCAATGAGTTCAGGAGGCTCGACGGCTACGGCTGAAGGCTCTAACGCTGCAGCCCCAGCAGCTGCGGCCAAATCGTCTGCACAAACCACTGTGTCAAGGCCGACGCCCCTCAATCTGGTGATGGCGGCAGAGATGTCGGAGAGCTTCAGCCTTTTTTCGGAATGGTTGAGCAGGGAGCCTGCGACGCCGATTTCTTTGAGATGCTCGGCTACAACAGCCCCCGTGAAAGGCCCCGGCTCATAGGGGTCGCAGTGCTGGGACAGAACTGGTATGGAGACGTTTTGAACAAACTTAGCCATCTCCACGATAGATGGACAAACAGCAACAATCACTCCTGTTTGTGAAGCCACCCGCTCAGCTGTTTTAGCCAGCTCTAGACCTCTATTTCCGGCGGCTTCTTTGTAGGACTTGAAGTTGAGCAGAATGGCTGGGTAGGTTAGTTTCATAGCCCCCGTGTATGCGAGGTTTGCTTTAAACGCTACCGCTATAAGGTGAGTTTAAGGTGATGCTGGCCGTGGAAACGGTTGGGGAATCATCATACTTCAGCCACCATACAGCTGAGGATGTGAAGGCGATGCTTGAGGCTTTAGGTATCTCAGACTCTTCA
>JANWZU010000046.1 GCA_025054795.1 Candidatus Caldarchaeum sp. | reverse complement strand
GTGGCGGGAACTTCTGTTCCTCTCGACAGGGATTATGTTGCTCGGCTTCTAGGGTTCAGCAAAGTCAGCTTGAACGCCTTAGAGGCTACTGCGTCTAGGGATTTTCTGCTCAACTGCTCTGCAGCCCTTCTGTCTATTGCGGTGGTCTTGTCATCCTTCGCCGAGGAAGTTGTTCTTTACTCCTCTGAGGAGTTTGGGCTGCTGAAGATTCCGGAAGAGTATTCGGCTACGAGCAGCATAATGCCGCAGAAAAGAAACCCTGTCGTTGCGGAGGTGATGAGGACTAAGGCCGCCGAGGCCCTTGCAAGCCTAACGGCGATCACTGGAATACTAGCCCGACAGCCCAGCGGGTACAACCTTGACCTTCAGCAGGCCACGCCTAAACTTTGGCATTCGATAGAGGAAGTCAGCTCGAGCCTGCAGATGGCACGTAAAATCGTCGAACACGTTGAAGTCGACTACCGAAAGGCAGCCGACTGCTGCAAACCACCGACGGCCGCCGTCGAAGTGGCGAACCGCCTCACTCTAACCCACGGCGTGAGTTTTAGGAAAGCACATTCAGCAGCAGGCAGAGTGAGCAGGCTGATAGCATCCAACAAACTGAGCTCAGAGTCTCTAAGGGAGGTTTTTGAGGATCTGGGTTTGTCGATGTCCTTCGAACAGCTTATTGAATTGATGGACCCTGTAAGGACGCTTGAGGGATACGCTGTGCTGGGCTCGGCTAAGCCCTCCTACGTTGATAAAACTTCCGCAGAGTTGGCTGACGAGGCAAGGGCCCTGAGGCTGGAGGTTGAAGAAGAGCTTAAAAACTATGAAGCAACACTATCGAAGCTACTGGCTTGAGTCCATCTCTGTCACATACTCGGAGTAAATCTTAGCTGCTGTGAGTATGTCGTTTATTTCAACGGCTTCAGCGTCTGTGTGGGCCAGAGTAGAGTCTCCTGGACCGCATGCAGCTATGTCTGCGGTCGCCGCCACCAGTGTGTTCATGTCGCTTGTTCCAGTCTTTTTAACAAGCCTCGGCCTGTAGTTTAGCTTTAGCATGGCTCTTTGGAGGGCGCGGGCTGCCTTGTTGTTCACGTTCGTCACGACGGGTTCCGTTACGTCGACAATCTTTATCACGCATCCGCTTGCTTCGGCGAATTTTTCCAGCTTGGATAGAATTTCTTTCGAGGTGTATGGATGCGGGAACCTTATGTTTATGCTGCCCTCGGCTGAGTCGGGTATCCTGCTTATCCAGTCTCCTGCATGGAGTGTTGTCAAAGCCGATGTGACTTCCTCGTATCTCCTGCCGCCGTATTCTTGGCTCACCATCCTCCACAGGTTTAGGACCTTCTCTATCGCTGACTCGGCTATGTACGGTGCTGAGGCGTGGCCTCCTCTAGCTGACGCAGAAATCTTCACGCTTATACTTCCCCTGTAAGATATTGCTATGCCAAAAGTCCCCGTGGGCTCTCCAATCACGATACTGTCTGCTTTCACCTTCTCTTCAACCAGTTTCTTGGCTCCAGCGCCCATTCCCTCCTCGTCGACAAGCCCAGCAACGACCAGACGAGAGTTTCTCAGCCTGTCTGAAACCATGCTTCCAGCCAGAAGCATGGCTGAAAGAGGACCCTTCGCATCTACGGCCCCTCTTCCGTAGACCTTTCCACCTGAAACCTTAACCCTCAGCTCGCCCGGCACCGTGTCGACGTGGCTTATCAGCATGGTTGTCTTCTCACCTTCGCCGACGGATGCAAAGTAATTCCCCACCTCGTCCCGCCATATTTTTCGGTATCCCAGGTCTCCGCAGATTCTGAACCAAGTCCTCTCAAGCCTTCTCTCCTCACCCGGCGGCGTGTAAACCTCGAGGAGCTGAACAAGCGTTGCTGTCGCTGTCTCTCTGCTTATCTCTGTAGATTTTAGCTCGCCCAACTGTCGTCGCATCTTGGTCGTGTTGTTTGATTATAAATGTTTGGAGAAGGTTTTTACCTCTGTAGAATCTAGTTGGGGCCATGGGAAGGGTGAGGACTTTGGTAATGGGGGCGGCCGGACGTGACAGGGTTTAGCAACAGCCCCACGAGTTCCACAACTTCAACGTATTCTTCAGGAACCGCCCCGAGTACGAGGTTGTAGCCTTCACAGCGGCTCAAATACCTGGCATCGCTGGAAGAGTCTATCCACCGTCGCTATCCGGGCCTCTCTACCCCGAGGGAATTCCCGTGTACGAGGAATCTGAGCTGCCTAGGCTGGTTGTCGAGAAGAACGTCGACCTCGTTGTTTTCGCCTACAGCGACGTGATGCATCAGGAAGTTATGCATCGTGCTTCGCTGGCTCTTTCGCTTGGTGCCGACTTCATGCTTTTGGGACCGAAGTCGACGATGCTGAAAAGCTCCAAGCCTGTTGTGGCTGTAGTCGCCGTGAAGACAGGAGCAGGGAAGAGCACGATAACGAGGCTGCTAGTCAGGCTTCTCCGCAGTTCAGGAACTAAGACGGTTGTTATAAGACATCCCATGCCTTACGGCGACCTTGAGAAACAGGCTGTCCAGAGGTTTGAGAACATCGATGACTTGGATGCCTACGGATGCTCCGTCGAGGAGAGGGAGGAGTATGAACCTCATCTGAGGGAGGGCTCGATTGTTTACGCGGGTGTCGATTACGAGAGGATTTTGAGGCGTGCTGAAGAGGAGGCGGACGTGATTTTATGGGACGGAGGGACCAACGACCTACCCTTCATAAAGCCGGACCTACAAATAACAGTGGTCGACGCAACACGCCCCGGCCTAGAGACTGAAACCCATCCCGGCGAAGCGAACCTCCTGATGGCCGACGTCATAGTTGTCAACAAAGCCGACAAAACAACTCCCGACAAACTAAACCAGCTCCTTTCCAAAGTGTCTTCAATAAACCCTAGGGCTCAGGTTTCGAAAACCGTCTCCAGGGTCCGTTTGGCTGATGGGCAGTTGAAAGGTATGAGAGTTTGCGTAGTTGAGGACGGCCCCTCCGTCACCCACGGCGGAATGAGCCACGGCGCTGCGTACGAGGCCGCTGTTTCGGCCGGCGCAGAGATAGTCGACCCCAAGCCTTACGCCAAGGGAATTTTCAA
>JANWZU010000034.1 GCA_025054795.1 Candidatus Caldarchaeum sp. | reverse complement strand
ATGCCGATGGTGGTCGGTTTCATGATAAGCGTGGCTCTCAAAAAACCGCTCAACAAAATACGCTTCATAAGCAAAGACATAGGAGGAGGCTTCGGAACAAAGATAAACAACTACACCTACATGACGTTGATCGGTCTTCTTTCGCAGCTGGTGAGAAGACCCGTAAAATGGGTTGAAACACGGCGGGAGAATCTCTCAGCAGCATCAAACCACTGCAACGAGAGAACCTTCCACGTCAAAGCTGCGTTCAGGAAAAACGGGGAGCTGCTAGGTCTGAAAGTCAAAGCAATCGACGACGTTGGAGCCTATCCGAGATACGAGCCGTTGGGAGCTGTTATCTGGGCTCAGGTTTCAAACAACGTTTACAGGTTCAAGAATCTGTACGTCGACTTTTACTCAGTCACCTCTAACAAGTGTCCTACAGGACCTGTTAGAGGATATTCACGCCTTCAGCACATGTGGATGATTGAAAAAGTTATGACCATAGCAGCACGACGACTTGGGTTAAGCCAATCAGAAATCAGGATGGTTAATTACATCAAGCCGGAGGAGATGCCCTACACCAGCCCAAGCGGCTGCATATACGACGGAGGCAACTACTCGATGGCCACTAGGAAGGCCCTCGAACTCATAAACTACGATAGATGGCTGAAGATCAGGCAACAGAACCTAGACGGAAAACGTCGAATCGGCATCGGAATTGGTGTCACTCTCGACTCAGGCTCCAATAACTTCGGCCAAGTCAGAATCATCAACCCGCATTTCCCGATGTCCGGAGGAAGTGAGGCGGCTTGGGTGAAAATAGACAACATGGGGAACGTCACGGCAGCGGTAAGCAGCAGCCCACAGGGGCAGGGGCATGAAACCGTTGTACGCCAGCTTGTCGCAGACGAGCTCGGAGTGCACCCCGACCAAGTGACTGTCTTAATAGGCTTCGACTCTCTCTCCAACCCCTTCTCAGGACACTCGGGAACATACGCAAGCAGGTTCGCAGTTCTAGGAGCTTCTGCGCTTGTCAAGGCAGCACGCATGGTTCGTGAAAAAGTTATTCGGATAGCGGCTGCTCTTCTGTCAACTGACCCATCAGAGCTGACAATCAGCAACGGCGAAGTTGTAAACAGGAACGGCGATAAGAAAATCCCTCTGTGGCAGATAGCTAACGTCGCATGGTCGAACCTGAGGCTGCTGCCCAAGGATATTGAGCCGGGGCTCTTTGCACATGCAGTCTACGCGCCTGAGTTTACGTATCCAGACCCAGAGGAGAAGAGAGGCAACTTGACTCTCACCTACTCCTACCAAGTTCACGCCGCTGTAGTGGAGGTGGACACCGAGACCGGAGTGGCAAAGATACTCGACTACGCCATAGTCGACGACTGCGGGAAAGAGATAAATCCGTTGATAGTCCGAGGCCAGATCATAGGCTCAGCTTTCAACGCCATCGCCGCAACCTTCTTCGAGAACTTCGAATATTCGGAGGACGGCCAGCTGCTTAACTCGAGTTTGATGGATTATCTTGCGCCCACAGCTATCGATGTACCGATGATCGATAAAGTGGTCAGCCTTGAAACACCGAGTCTGACGAGTCCTCTCGGAACCCGTGGAGTTGGGGAGGGCGGTGGCTCGCCGCTGGCGGCTATTGCAGCCGCTGTAGAGGACGCCGTGGGAATCAAGCTTACCAACAGCCACATCAAACCCATGCATGTATGGAGCCTTCTCAGAAAAGAGGCCTGAATATAGTTAGGGCTTGCAGAGCCTTAAGCAACACGTACCAAACTCCAGCCGTTCACGGACAACTGGCCACAGCCAACCAGTATGGAAAAAGGCCTCCCTAGAAGACGCTGCGAAACGCCCCAGAAGAAATCCTCTTTAAACCTCTTGAAACGTGAGTGACGTAATTATTTTAGTAATCTTTTTAGGTGCCTAGTTTCTGTTAAATGTCATGCGAAAAGGTATTGGTGTTTCAAACACTGTCGCAGCAGTTGGAATGGCGGTTCTGCTGATTGTCGGCTTCGTCGGCGGTTTCTTGTTCAGCGGCTCCATGGGTGCTGGAGCGGCCACAGTGGTCAGGACCGAATACGTCACGGTTGGCGGCACCGTAACTCAGCGGATAACCATCACCACGACTGCAGCCGCTGGTCAGGTTTCGGGGCCTCCGCTGAAGATAGGTATGACGATTTCAAAAGACGGTTTGTTCGCACCTCTTACAAGCGGCTACGAAAGCTTTAACCGGGAATGGCTTAACTGGGTGAACAACGTCAGAAAAGGAGTTTACATCCGAGAGTTGGGCGCTAGGGTTCCTGTCGAAATAATAATGTACGATGACAGAAGTCAGCCGGACCTAGCGATACAGCTGTACACCAAGCTTGCAACAGAGGATAGAGTGCATATCTTAGTAAGCCCCTACAGCGCGGACATCGGAATACAGCTAATCCCAACAGTTGCTGAAAGATACCGTGTGCCGATGATAATGGCTGAAGCCAGCACCAAAGACATGTGGAACAAGGGATATAGGTACATCGTCACCTCGATGGTTCCATACTGGGAAGACAACCAGAACGGCTGGGCTGCCTCCTACTTTGACATGCTGGCGAACACAGGCTGGGCCAAAACCATCGCATTCGTCGGCTGGGACATAACATGGGCCATAGACACTTACAACAGCGGTAAATCACTCGCAAGAAAAGCCGGCCTTCAAATAGTGTACGACCAGCTGCTGACTCCGGGAACCACGGACTTCTCAGGTGTTATACGTGAGCTGCGGAGAATCAACCCCGACGTAGTGTACTTGGCGATGTTCGGCCCCGTCAACGCCCTGTTCATCAGACAAGCTGCCGAAGCTGGTTTCAGGCCTCGAGAATACCATGTCATCGAATACGGCGCAGGGTTCGTCGCCAGCCTCGGAAGCCTCGCCGAAGGCGTCACCAGCGAG
This sequence comes from Candidatus Caldarchaeum sp., assembly GCA_025054795.1. Taxonomy (GTDB): domain Archaea; phylum Thermoproteota; class Nitrososphaeria_A; order Caldarchaeales; family Caldarchaeaceae; genus Caldarchaeum. The sequence goes on along the minus strand of JANWZU010000034.1, from coordinate 1,642 downwards.
ATCTTCTGGACTCCGTCTTTCAAATACTATCAGTCAGACCTCCTGATTGAACTGATGAACAAGGCGAAGCTGAGCTGGGTTGACTGGCAGTGGACTGAGCTTCGAATGATAATTTTCCAGATGATTATAGCTGCTGTTGAAGAGGCTGGAAAGCTCGACAGAGAGGCGATAAACGATGCGTTGCACAAGCTTCAGATTATGACGGTGAGTGGACCTCTCGTAATCGGGCCGCAGGGCTACGGAAACATAGGCTTAGTCACCATCCAGATACAGAATGGAAGAATACAGACGATATGGCCAAGGTCCCTAGCTAACGCAACATACATCTACAGATAAAACCAAGCATGTTTTCCCATATTCTTTTTTTAGAGTCGTTAATAGATGGAATAGTTCTGGGTGGAATTTACGCCATAATCGCTCTTGGGCTGTCGCTCATTTACAGTGTTGCGGGAGTTCTTAACATCTCTCACGGAGACCTTGTGATGTTGAGCGGCATGTTGGCTTTTCTGACCGTGTCCACAGCAGGTGTTCAAACCTACGGATATTTGGCAGCCTATGGCGTTGTGATTCCGCTTTTTTTCCTCATAGGTTTGGTTTTCTACCTAGGGTTAATCAGACCAGTGATGAAGAGGTCTAGACAGGAGCTGCTGTTGACCTACATCCTGATAACGCTTGGGGTTTCCTTCATTCTGCAAGACACGGCTGCAACCCTGTTCGGAACATTACCTAGAAGCCTTTACCTTGGCTTCGAACCCATCAAAGTAGCGGATATCTCCGTCCCCTTCTTCAGGTTTATCACTTTTCTGATAGTTTCAGCAGCAACCCTACTAACTTGGTTCTTTCTTAAACGGACCATGGTCGGGTGCGCCATGCGGGCCGTGGCTTACAACATCGAGGCCACGTCTTTCCTAGGCGTTCCCATCAGCCGAATAGCAGCAATCACCTTTGGGATTGGAACGTTCTACGCAGCTCTCGGCGGTTTAGTTTATCTCGGCAACGGTTTTCCGTTAACGCCTTTCATCGGGATCTCTCTGACCGTCAAAGCCTTGACCGTCCTAGTCGTCGGAGGCGCGGGTAAGTTGGTGGGGGCTCTCGTGGGCGGAATGGTTCTCGGGCTTGCTGAAACACTTACAGGCGCATTCATCTCATACTATTGGTCTCCGGCCATCGCAATACTTTTACTTCTCATCATTTTGATGGTTAAACCAACCGGGCTGATAGGCGATTGACGTGAAGAACCTGTTAAGGCTTTCAGGAGCAGCGGGGGTTGCAGCGGCTCTGATAGCTGGATACATCCTTCCGCCATACTACCAAAGCCTGCTGATCTTTCTCTTCATATACGGCTCCCTAGCCCTGAGCTACGACATCATGGGCGGTCTGTTGGGATACATGAACCTCGGCCACATAATCTTCTACGGAATCGGAGCATACTCGTTCGGCTTATCGTTAAACTACCTATACACAATTTATGAGGGGGACGTGTGGCTTGCGTTCTCAACAGCCCTTTTTACTTCACTGGTGTGCGGGGCTGCTGTAGCTCTTTTGCTGAGCTATCCGTTGTTCAGAGTGAAAGGGTTTTACTTCGCTGTGGTGACTCTAGGGTTAATCAGCCTGTTGAACCTTATCGTTAGTTCTCCAGAGC
>JANWZU010000134.1 GCA_025054795.1 Candidatus Caldarchaeum sp. | reverse complement strand
CTGTAGGCTTGAGATGATTGAGTTTCTGACAAAGCAGGGCGGGCGCAGAGTCGTTGATGCTTTAGAGTGGGTTGTCGAAAAAGAAGGCTTCTGGGGCGTATCCTACCAAGCGGCCAAGGCGCTGGGCCAGATAAAGTCGGAGGAATCGAAGATGGCCTTGCTGAACTGTTTGAAGAAGGTAAAGCACCCTAAGGTTAGAAGAGGAATAGTTGAAGGCCTTGGTTCATTCGAGGGAGACAGGGAGGCGGCTGAAGCGTTGAAGGCCGTCGTCGAAGACTTAGGAGAATCGTACTACGTCAGACAGTCTGCGTGCATCAGCCTCGGGAGAATCAGGAGAGCAGACGGGTTTGAAACGCTTATGAAGGCGCTTGGCTACAGGTCTCACGCCGAATCCGTTGCATGCGGGGCTGTAGCGGGTCTTGCTGAAATGGGCACAGACGAAGCCTTCAAACACGTGTTGGAGAGGACGAAGCCCTCAAACCCCACGCCTGTTAGGCTTGCCGCAGTAGCTGGGCTGGCTAAGTTTCCAGAAAAACAACAGGTTTACGATACTCTCGATAAACTGTCAACAGACCCTAACGAAAGAATCAGAGGAGCTGTCGTGGCCGCAGCAAGAGAGCTGATGGACCGGCGGCTTCTCAAAACGCTGGACCGTATGGCTGATCAGGACTTGAACGGCAGGATAAGCAGAAACGCTAGGGAGGTTGCTGCTAGGATAAGGGAACACTTGGAGAAGGGTGTGGAGTACAAGGCCTTGCGGGAGGAGATAGAGAAAGTGAGGGATGAAAACAGGAGAATATCGGAGAGGCTCTACAGGATGGAGGGCAAGCTAGGCTGAGAAAGGTTATATCAAAACACTTCGTCCTAGATGACGGCTATGATGATGAATAGATAAGTTGAGTGATGAGATTCTCTGGGGTATCTGAGCCGCTAAATCAGAGTCTCAACAGCTTCGACGATATCACGCGTCGTGACCATCCCAACGAACCTCCCCTTTTCGTCGACTACCGGTAGATGTCTTATCTTGTTGGCGGCCATTATGTTCTTCGCCTCGTTCACCGATGTGTTCTCCGACACAGTTATCACGCTCCTTGTCATGTGGTTTTTGACCACGTCATCAGGCGGGACCCTCAGCGTGAAAAACTTCACGAAATCCTTCTCCGTAACTATCCCGACAACTTTGCCGTTCGAAATGACCACTACGCTGCTTACCTTAGAACCCAACATCTTCTCAGCGACGGCCGCAAGAGTCTCGCCCTCGCCTGCCGTTATAAGCCTGCGGGACATAATGTCTGAAACTTTGATGGAGGACACAGATTAATCAACTGTAGGAGGAATAAAAACTTACCCGGTTGAGATGACCTCCGGAACTTTTGCTAGATTATCCACCACCAAGTCCGGCTTAGCGGGATGCGTTTCGAACAAACGGTAGGCCCCTGTTTTTACGAGAATGCTTCTACATCCCACGGCCTTAGCAGCAGCAACGTCGGTATCGGGCCTGTCCCCGACAAAAACCACCTCCTCGTTTGATAAACCCAGCAGCTCAAGCGCCTGCTGAGAAATCTCTTTGCTTGGCTTGCCAACTGAGTGGGGGGCCACGCCTGTGGCTGTGTGCAGCATGGAGGCGATGGAGCCGGCTCCCGGCAGAAAGCCTTCCTCCGACGGATACACGTTGTCTAGGTTTGTGGCTAGGAAGAAGGCCCCGGCTCGTATGGCTAGGGCGGCGTTGGCTAGCTTAGGGTAGCTCAGTTTTCTGTCCAACCCGACGACCACGTAGTCGGCGCTCCGCCACTCCGTCATGTCTAAAATTTTCAGACCAAGCGCCTCGGCTTCGACTGAAAAACCGTTCTCGGCTACTGGAAAGCAGCGGTAGCCCGATCCCCTGTTCTTGATGAACTTTGCAGCTGCAACGCCGGATGTCAATACTTCCTCAACCACGGCTTCGACATCCATCTTCGCAAGCTTGTCAACATACTGCCGCCTAGTTAGGGTCGAGTTGTTGGTCAGAAAGACAACACGTAGACCCATGGCCCGCAGCTTGCGCACGGCTTCAGCGGCGCCTTCTACAGGCTTGTCCCCGACGTAGACGCACCCGTCAAGGTCTATCACCAGCCCCTTCACCCTTTTCAGGATCATATCGGCTAAGTGGATTCCTTGACAGCTGTGAATGAGACGCATGTCATCGTTTTCCCAACGCCCTCCATGGTTCTCAGCTTGTCCACGACGAGCGAGCCTATAGACTGCATCGAGTCTGTCCTAACTTTGACGAGGATGTCCCACTCCCCGGTTATCAGGTGGGCTTCGACAACCTCCGGAAGCTTGGCTATCTCTTGGGCGAGCTTCTTCTGAGACATGGCTCCCTGCTCGAAGGATATGAGGATGAAGGCGGTCGCCGGCTTCCCGAGCTTGGCGTAGTTAACCTGAATGGTGTATTTCTTAATCACGCCTTGTTGTTTGAGCCTTTTAACCCTCTCCTGAACGGTTGTCCTTGGAATCCGTAGCTTAGCGGCCAGCTCCGTGATCGACTGCTCTGCGTTTTCCATCAGCTCCTCTATTATTTTTATGTCTTTTTCGTCCAAGTCTGTGTTCATGGGCCGGCTGATAAGTTGGTTGCTGTAGGCTTTAATCTCTAACTGTTAGTCAAACGTCGAAACGTGGATATGCAAAAGACTTTTAATACTCCGCTGACCAAGCCAACACGATGCCGAAAATCAGAAACGCAGCCATCCACGGCTACGGCGTCTACATCCCCATGTTCAGAATAAAGGGAGCCGAGCTGGCGAAGGTTTGGGGCAAGAACGCCTCAGACCTCCCAGTGAAGGAGAAGGCTGTAGCTGGGCTCGACGAGGACACTGTGACGATGGCTGTCGAAGCGTCCAAATATGCTTTGAAAAGAGCAGGAGTAGACGCTTCATCCATATCGGCCGTACACGTGGGAACGGAGTCGAAGCCCTACGCTGTGAAGCCTAGCGGAACACTTGTAGCTGAGATACTCGGCACATCACGCAAAACAACCTCAGCCGACCTTGAATTCGCATGCAAGGCCGGAACAGAGGCGGTACAGTTCATCACAGCCCTCGTTGAAGCAGGCAGAATAGATTACGGACTGGCTATAGGGGCGGACACGGCGCAGGGAAGACCCGGGGACGCCCTTGAATACACGGCTGCCAGCGGGGCTGCGGCTCTAGTGATAGGGCCTGCGAAAAATGACTGCGTGGCGAAATTCGACTACTCTGTTTCATTCGTGACAGACACCCCTGATTTCTGGAGGAGAAGCTACGAGAGATATCCTGTACACGCCTCACGTTTCACAGGGGAGCCGGCGTATTTTCACCACACGATTTCAGCCGTCAACACCATACTATCTGAGAACGGCTACTCCGTCAACGACATCGACTACTTCGTCTTCCACCAGCCCAACGTCAAATTCCCCCTAGCCGTGGCCAAGGTTCTGTCCATCCCAACCTCGAAAGTCGTTCCGGGGCTTGTGGCCGACATGGTTGGAAACACCTATGCCGCATGCTCGATGGTGGCCTTGGCGAAAATACTCGACATAGCTTCACCCGGACAGAGAATCCTAGCAACCTCCTACGGCTCAGGCGCAGGCAGCGACTCCTTTGTTCTGACAGTTTGCGACGGAATACTTGAGAAAAGAAACAGGGCCCCAACATACACGGAACTCCTAAGCAGGAGGAAGGAAATAGACTACTCGACGTATCTCAAGTACAGGGATAAGATAAGGATGTGAGTAGGTTGAGATGCTTTCTCTGTGGAGCGGCTGTTCTGAAGGTTGACGAACACTGGGACAAGAGTCTGGCTGAACTCATGGCAGAGGCAGGGTTGAGGGCCCTCGAAGACTCGAACCTATCGACGGTGGACCATGTTTTCGTCTCCAACGTCTACGGAGAGAGGCTCCAAGAGCAAGCTAACCTAGGCACCTTCTTGGCTGAGGAGCTGGGTTTGAAGAACGTCGTCGCAACACGTGTCGAGGCCGGAGGTGTCTCGGGCCTCGCAGCACTCTACTCGGCTGCCACTGTCGTCAGGTCTGGACTCTCCAAAGCAGCTATGGTGGTTGGGGTTGAGAAAATGTCGGACGGAACCCTAGAGGAGTCGATTAGCCTTATGACGATGGAGGAGAGACAGGAGTACATAGGGTCGTTCGGAGTAAGCCAGCTAGCCGAGGCAGCTCTCCTCTACAAAGAATATATGAGGAGATACAAGGTTGGCGCTGAGAGTATAGCCTATTTTTCCGTGCTAAGCCACGAAAACTCGTCAAGATGCAGCCACGCTCAATACCAGTTTAAACTATCACTAGAATCTGTGATGAACTCGCCGATGATAGCAGAACCTATACACAGGCTAGAGGCCACAGCTCCCGCCGACGGGGCTGCCGCAATCATAGTTGTCTCCGACGACTTGGCTGAAAAACTCGACAGAACCAACTGCACTTTGACTGGGCTGGGCTTCTCCAACGATCTGCCTGTCGCCTTCGACAGGGAAGACCCCTTAGCGATGGAGGCTGTGAGCACCGCTGGAAGACGTGCCCTAGAGATGGCCGGAGTAAGTAGGTCGGAGGTTGATTTTCTAGAGCTCCACGAATCGTACAGCGTGATGTCACCGCTCATGCTAGAAGCCTTGGGATTCACCGAACGGGGACAGGCTTGCGTCAAAGCTGAAAAAGGAGTATTCGGCTTATCAGGAGAACTTCCTATAAACACTTTCGGAGGTTTGAAGGGAAGGGGGCATCCGGTCGGGGCCTCGGGCGTTTACGCCGTTGCCGAAGCCTTCTTGCAGCTTGTGGGCGAGGCTTCGAAAAACCAGGTGGCGAAGGCTGAACGAGGCATGGTTGTCTCCATGGCAGGTTTAGGGGCGTACGCCGGCGCAGCTGTGTTAGAGGCGGTGAGGTGAAGCCTTTGACTTCCAGACCTCCTTTTTACTGGAGGCTGAGGCCTTTTATCTATAGGCTGGAGGGGAGCCGGTGCTCTGTGTGCGGCCATTTCCATCCTTTAAATAGGGTTGTCTGCCGCAGATGCGGCTCTAGGACGCTAGAGCGTGAGAGGCTAAACAACGCAGGAAGGCTTGTCAACTACACGGTTGTTCATCAAGCTCAGGAAGGTTTTGAAAAAACCACACCATACCTCGTTGGTTGGGTTGAGATGGACGATGGCACAAACCTCGTAGGCCAGTTGACAGACTGCGACCCTCAAGACCTAAAGGTCGGAATGACCATCGAGATGGTTGTAAGGAAGCTAAGGGTTGACGGAGACTCTAACCTTATTGTGTATGGTGTGAAATTCAGGCCTTTAGTTCAGCGCTGAACAGCAGCCTTCCAGACAAGCAGGGTTGCGTACTCCCTCGGAATAGCCTCCTGCTGAGCAACCCTGTCTATCTCTGCTCTCAAAACCGCCTCAGCCCGTGGACCATGAGTCAACATGTATCTTTTCTTGGCGTCCTCGAACAACTTCGCTATGTCCTCTTTGCTTGACGTAAGCTCGACGATGTTGCGGGGCAGCTCGGATAGGTTTTTGATGACGTCTTCAACCATCTTCAACCTGTTCCTCAGGGTCGTGAGCTTCTTCCTAAGCTCTGGAATACGGGCCTCGAGCTCTTCCCTTAAACCAACTCGTCTGGGGTCGACCTTACCGCCCTCCAACTGCATCGTGTTCAGCTCGATGCTGCTCCAAATTAGTTCCTCCTCAACCCCAGCAAACTCAGACCCAAGCGAATCCCTAGCAGCTCTCATCTTCTCCAAAACAGCAGTCGACTTTTTCAAAACGGCTGTACGCTTCTCGGACAAACGGCCTACTATGTTTCTAACCAGCTGCGGCTTGAGGTCGTCAAGCTTCATGCAGTGAGCGATAACGTTTTTATCAAGGTTCCGAATCAAATCCAAATCCTTCATGAGCTCCTCGTACTCCTTTAAAGCCTCTTCAAGCCCGCCCGGAGGCGTTGCCGGCTGAGGCTCGGGCACAGGTTGTTCAGGCTCCACAACAGCAGGCAGCTCTTCAGCCTGCTGCGGCGCGGGCTCCATCTCAACCGGCTCTTGAGGTCGGTCTTGCTTGATTTTCAAAACAATCTTCTTGGGCATGTTCAATCACCCTCAGCCATCGTATACGTTTCGCATTCCAAACAGCTTTTTAGCTTTTCCGAGAAAACCGTCTTCCTCGACCGCAGCGGGACCGCTCCTTGTCATACCCTGGGATTCGGAGTTTAGCTGTCTGACGTCGAATGTGCCGAGTGCATGGAAGGTGCTTTCCAGAAGCTTCGACCTCTGGACACCTATGGAAACAGGCAGAGCTACGACCTTACCTTCCTTCGATATTTGAAAGACCTTGAACTCAAGCGACGATATCCTACGTGTCTGAGCATACTTAACCGGGTCTATTACTAGGGCTACGGCTTTAGGGTACATCGACTGATACCTTTTCTGGGTGTCTATGTCTGTTGGCGATAGAAAAACGGTTAAACCCGGATGCGAATGATACCATCCGACTATGTAAAGACCTTTCCCCTCTTCCGCCAACTGCTCGGCAACACGGGTCATCACGGCCTCATCAAGATGGACGTAAGCGGCCGTGCCGTACTGCTCGCCCGTCACAGCATCCCAAACCTCTAGGACCTGCCCAACCGACTTACCCACCAACAGCCCAGCCACCTCCCTGTTAAGGTAGGCTGTGGAATGCTTGACAATTTTCGCAAGGGCGAGAGGATATATTCTAACCCGCATCGCATGTGCTCCGACAAGCCGAGTATTAAAAATGATTGCATTTACCTGAGGTGTTAACTATTTGAGTACTGTCGAGATATTTCGTGGGCACTTTCGATGTTTTACACTGCATTAAACCTTATATACACTTTTGGTTAAGAAGCCTGCAGTATGAAGATAAAGATCGTTCCAGCTGTCGGAGGAGGAAGTCCGTTGGAGTTGGAGGTTTCACCCAGCGCAACTATAGGAGCTGTAAGAACGAAGGTGTGTGCTATGAGGAAGCTCCCTCCTGACACGACTAGGCTCACTTACAAGGGTAGGGCTTTAAAAGACACCGAAACCCTCCAAAGCCTAGGTGTCGCAGACGGAGACAAGTTTGTCCTCATAACTAGGACGGTGGGGGGTTTTGGAGAACCTTTACGCTGAGCTGCCTGAAAGCGCTTGGTACAGAAGGCTTGCGCTGGAGTACTCGCTGATGCAGGAGCACGAGCCGACCTTCAACCCTGTGGAAAACGACCTAACCCACTACGAAGGAGTCATAATAGGAACGAACATGTATGAGGGCGCATACTTCAGGGTCGAGATACTCATACCCCGTTCGTATCCCTACTTTCCGCCTGAAATCATCTGGCACACCCGAATATGGCATCCAAACTTCTCAGACACCGTGCCCGCTAGGGTTTGTGAGTCTGTCGTCAAGGACCACTGGTCTCCCTCTTTGAGAATTGTGGCTGTGATTGAGACTTTGAGAAACCTGCTGAACAACCCTAACCCCGAGGACCCGCTCAACGCAGTTGCGGCGTTCGAGTACAAAAACAGGCCCGACCTTTTCACAGCCAGAGTTAGGCATTTTATAGAGATGTACGCAACACCTGAAGAAGCATTCAGCATGAGGCGGAGAAAGGGTTTCTAAAATTGGATGCCGGCCCAGCCCTCACAAGGTACGACAGGCAGCTAAGGCTTGACGGCTGGGAGCAGAGTAGGCTTACGACGGCTAAGGTTCTGGTGGCGGGGGTAGGGGCTCTCGGATGTGAAACAGCTAAGAACCTCGCGTTGATGGGGGTTGGGGAGCTTCTGCTGGTAGACAACGACAACGTTGAGCTGTCAAACCTGAGCCGGCAGATGCTGTATGTGGACGAGGACATAGGCAAGCCGAAGGCTGAGCTAGCTCAGCAAAGAGTTAGTAGGATGAACCCGCATGTTCAAGTCGTCGGAATTCAGACAGACGTACGCCACCTACCCGTAGACGTGTTCTCCAATTTTGATGTTTTTGTCAGCTGCGTCGACAACTGGCCTACCCGCAGATGGATCAACTCTATGGCTGTCGAGCTTGGGAAGCCGCTTGTCGACATCGCCTCGGACGGATACTACGGAAACGTCCAATCAGTTTTGCCCAGAAAAACAGCATGTATAGAATGTCATGCCGAGGCTCTTATACCCACTGAGGTTCAGGCCGCCGAGTGTTCTCTGAGACGTCGGAAGCCCGAGAACCTTGTGTCAGAGCTACGTGAGAAAGACATAATCGTTAAAGTCGAGGAGGCGGCTGAACTGTTCCAGCATAACATAAAAACGCTTTACGACATAAAGTACGCACCACAAAAGGTTGTCGACGGCCTTAGGCCAGAGTTGAGAAGCCTCGTACACCGTTTGCGCAGCCTGCTCAACCCGAAGATTCCAGCAGTCTTAAGCGTGGCAGCTACTGTAGCGGGCTTGGGTGTCTTTGAAGTTGTAAGGATACTGCACGGAGGCGCTCTCGGCAAAGCTTTAAGCGGCCTGCTTGTGTATGACGGGTTGAACGGCAGGGTTTCAAGGGTTAAGCTAGGTAGAAACCCTCTGTGCCATGTCTGCGGAGCCGACAGCGACAACCCTACTGAGATAGCAACAGATTCTGAGGAGAAAATCGTCGACCTAATCGATAAAATATCAAACAAGTTTATGTTTCCGGACGTGAAGCTCCAGAAGGGTACTCGTCTTTTGAATGGTGATGAGGTCGTAAAAGATGCAGGCTTAAGCGACGGAGACATAGTCTACGTACACACCAGCAGACGGGCTTCTCCTATGCCGTTGAAGGTGAGGGTCGTTGAGAATAGTGGTTAGGGAGGTAAACGCAGGCTAC
>JANWZU010000097.1 GCA_025054795.1 Candidatus Caldarchaeum sp. | reverse complement strand
CGGTCGGGGGCAGGGTAGTCAGGCGTTCCCTCGTACATCACCGTAGTCGCACCGGCCAGCAGAGGGCCGAAGACTATGTAGCTGTGGCCAGTCACCCAGCCAATGTCCGCCGTGCAGTAGAAAACGTCTTCATCCCTGATGTCGAAAATCCAGCGCATGGTCGAGTTGAGAAGAACGGCGTATCCTCCGTGGTCGTGTATGATTCGTTTAGGCCTGCCGGTTGTTCCGGAGGTGTAGAGAACGTAGAGCGTTGAGTCTGAGTCGAGTCTCTCGGGTTCGACGTAGGCTGTTTCAGGAACTTCGTCAAGGAGTTGATGAAGCCAAACGTCCCGGCCCTCAACCATCGAAACAGGGTTGCCGGCCCTTCTGACAACCACGACTTTTTCGCAGAGAGTGCTTTTTTCAACGGCTTTGTCGGCTACCTCCTTCAAGTTGATGAGCTTACCTCTTCTGTAGAATCCGTCGGCTGTGATGAGGACCTTCGCTCCCAAGTCCTCCATGCGTATTTTTAGGTTCTCTGCCGAGAACCCGCTGAAGACGACTGTGAAAATCACTCCCAAACGGGCCAGAGCGAGTATCGTCATAGGAAGCTCGGTTATCATGGGCAGGTATATGGCTACCTTGTCTCCTCTGACAAGACCGAGCTTCTTAAACGTGTAGGCAAGCCGGTTGACGTAGCGCCACAGCTCGAAGTAGGATAGCTTCCTAACCTCGGTCGGCTTCCCTTTCTCGTCAACCGGTTCACCCTCCCAGATGTATGCTGTCTTGTTCTTCCTCCAGCCTCTGACATGCCTGTCCAAGCATAGGTGGGAGATGTTTATCTTGCCGCCGACAAACCATCGGTAAACATATGGATGCTCCCCCTTCTCCAAAGCTCTATCCCAAGGATGGAACCACTCAAGCCTCGACGCCTCCGACTCCCAAAACCCCACGTAGTCTTCGACGCTCTTTCTCCACAAAGCCAAGTAGCTGTTCAAGTCGATGTGCCTGTGTTTCCAGTTCGGCAGCTCAACATATTCGTTGAATGGTAGCGGTTCTGACAAACCTAGTTAAAGAAGCGCTTTCCCCTATTTTTGTTTTTTATCTCGATTGTTTGGGTTTAACATGTTTTTGGCAAAATATTTAACCAGCCGAACGAAAACCATAAGCATGGAGACCGCCTACGCTGATTTTGTTTTCCACGACAAGCTGGGCGACAGAGTTAACAAGCCCCTCCTTGTAGGTTTTCCTGACACAGGGCTGGCGGGGGCCATAGCTGTGTCTTATCTTGTAGAACAGCTGAAGCCCGATGAGAAAGGCTTCGTCGACTCGGCTGACCTGCCTCCTATAGTCCCGGTCAGGAGGGGTGAGGCTAAGGAGCTGATTAGAATTTACGAAGGAGGAAACTACGCGGCCATCGTTTCGGAGATCCCTATACCTCCAGCTCTTATCAGGTCTTTTTCAGAGGCTTTGCTCAGCTGGGTTGAGGAGAAGAGGATCAAGCAGGTTAGGTGTTTGACAGGCGTGACGGAGCCTAGGCGGCTTGAGATCGAGAAGCCGAAGGTTTTCGTCCTCTCATCCAGCCTCAGGAGGAGTGAGGAGATGGCCAAGAGCCTCGACGCCGAGGTTTTCACAGAGGGTTTTATCACGGGCATTCACGCCGAGATTCTCAGGCTTGGGATAAGACGGGACCTAGATGTTTCTGTTCTTCTAGCCCAGTCCCATCTAAACTATCCTGACCCTGGTGCAGCCGCTCAGCTTCTGATGAAGCTGCCCAAGCTTGTTAACGAGCAGATAGACGTCAAGCCTCTTTTGGAGAGCGAGGAGATGGTCCGCATGCAGTTGAGAGACTTGATGAGGAGGACCGCCGAGTCCATGGTTCAGAAGTCGAGGGAGATGGAGCTGCCTCCTGTCTACAGGTGATTTGGACATGTCTTCGGGTCCTTGGGAGTGGCTGAGACGTTTTCAGAAAAGGATGGAGACGGAGGTCGACGAGCTGATGAGGACGATTAAGGAGGTTGAGTCTAGGACCGGATGCATAATACCGCTTTACAACGTCGTCGAGACTGAGGAAGAGTATGTTGCGACGATAGACATGCCGGGAGTCAACAGGGAGGAGATAGACCTTCAGGTATACGAGAACCAGCTGGGTGTTGAGGCTCCCTGCAGATCTGATATTCCGAGCCGTAGGTTCGGAGGCAGGTACAGGCTGTTGATAGAGTTTCCCAAGCCGATAGACCCTTCAGCCGTCAAGGCAAGATATGTTCATGGAGTTTTGGAGGTTAGGGTGAGTAAAAAGTCAAGCCGTGGTGTCAGGATAAAAGTGGAATAGCTTAAATCAACGCATCGCCTTTTTATCTCTGGGTGAGCGGCCGGGCGGGCCACCGGGTGCTCCGGAGGAAGTTCCTCCCCCGAGGGATGCGTGCGCAACGCCTAGAGGCGTATGGGGAGACCCATGGCAACGCCGCAGAAACGAAACCTCCGCCGCACGATGGCCATGACTCGGTGAAAAGCCGTCGAGGAGTGCGGTGGACTGGTTGAAACGGGCGACCTGCGCCGGGAAAGGCCGCTGGGCTGTGAGCAGCCTCCCCGAGCTTGGCGGAAGCCGATTAGACCAATCCCGCCTAAACAGAAGGAGGGCTACGAGCCGCACACCCGACTATGTTATCTTGCAACCACCCTGACAAAAGACCTTACCCCGTCCAGAAAATTGGGGCGGAGCTGCCTTGAGAGCGAAGAGATGTATTCAATTTGCTTGTCTGTGAGGGTTATTTTACCCGCTGCAGCGTTTTCTAAAGCCTGTTGTCTGTTCTTTGCTCCAGCTATGGCGGCGACGTATGGTTTGCTTACTAGCCAAGCCAAAGCCACCTGCGCCATCGTTGCGTTGACCTCAGCCGCTATCCTCCTCAGCTCGTCCAACAAAGGCTTGGCTCGTCTCAGATAGCTTGAGCTGACCAGCGGGTTGACGGTTCTGACAAGGTCTTTAGGCAGGTTGTCGGCACTATATTTTCCCGTGAGAACACCCTGAGCTAGCGGGCTGTAGGCGAGTATGGTGATTTTCTCACGCACGCAGTATGGCAGAAGCTCCTTCTCAATCTGACGCTGTAGTAGGTTGTACCTAACTTGGTTTGAAACGACATCCTCCGACTTGAGAGCTTCACGGGCCTTGATGAGCCGGCCGAGGGAAAAGTTGCTCACACCTATGTGCCTGATTTTACCGTCTTTGACAAGCTTCTCCATGGCCTTCATGGTCTGCCCGATTGGGATTAGGGGGTTGGGAAAGTGAACTTGGTAGAGGTCTATCATCTTTAGTCCAAGCCTGTTAAGGCTTCTTTCGCAAGCCTTCAAAACACCGTCATAAGTCAGATGATGCCCCGCCACCTTCGTAGCTATCAAAACTTCATCCCTGACCTCCTTCAAAGCCTTTCCTATGATCTGCTCAGACACACCCAACCCGTAGACCTCCGCTGTGTCTATCAAGTTGACTCCAGCCTCCACCGACGCCCAAACAGCCTCCATACAGTCTCTCTCCGAATAACCCTTGCCGTAGCCCCACGTCGCTGAGCCGAACTGCCATGTCCCTAGAACAATCGAAGAAACCCTTATACCGGTGGAGCCCAGCTCAACTAACTTCATCGAGTTAAGTAGAGGAATCTAAATATTAAAACCTAGCAGAACTTCAAACGGATGAGGGTCGCCCGGGTTTTTCTCGAAGACAAAACGACGGAAGTACAAGATTTTGACGACGACCTTGCTGGAGGCGTGTGGGGCGGCCGCATGCTTGGGGCCGCTCTCATAGGACGCAACTCTGGAGTGAAAGATCCCCTCGACCCTCAAAGCCCTTTAGTAATCTCTGTCGGCAGCCTAGCAGGAACGGGTTTTCCGCTGGGAAACAGGCTTACCATGGTCTTCAGGTCTCCGTTAACCAAAACCATAGCGTGGGCCCACACAGGAGGATACGCATCATACGAGCTAGCAAGCTTAGGCTACTCAGCAGTATACATCACTGGAAGATGTGAAAAGCTCTCAACCCTAGTCATCAGCGATGAAGGAATATCAGTCGTAGACGCTGAAGGGCTGGCGGGGGTCGGAGCTGTTGAGACATGCACAATGATACGGACATCTATCGGCGACGCAAGAGTTTTGTCCATTGGGCCTGCTGGTGAGAGGAAAGCCCCTCTGGCGACCGTCATAAACGACATGGGGAGGTCGAGCGGAGTGCGACACGGGGCGGGGGCTGTCTTGGGGTCGAAAAACATCAAGGCCGTTGTGATCAGGTCTAAAATGCGTTCCGCAAAGCCTCCGGTCGACAAAACCCGGTTCGCACAGCTGCTGCGAAGGCTGAAGAAGCTCATAAATGACTCGCCTCTTCTAAACATAGAGAAAGGCCTTCTTGCAGTCCACGGAACAGCCATCGCAGTAGAGGCCCTCGGTGAATACGAAGCCCTGCCCGTCAAAAACTACACCTACACATCTCTCGAAGAATACGAGAAGGTAGGCGGCAAGGCTATGTCGTCGTCTGTTCTTGTCTCAAGGCTTACTTGCTCCATGTGCCCAGTCTCCTGCAGGAGGGAGACAGTCGGATACGGCGTGAGAGGAGAGGGCCCCGACTACGCTCAGGTGTCTTCGCTAGGAACAAACTGCCTGATCCTAGACCATGAGAAAATAGCCTACCTCACCCAGGTATGCTACGACGCCGGTGTCGACCCAATAGAGATGGGGAACACTCTAGCCGTTTACGCCGACCTCTCCGAAAGAGGCTACGTCGAGGAGCCGCTCCGATGGGGAGACTTCAAAGCCATGTCGAAACTCATCGATCAAACAGCTAGGCTAGAAGGCTTGGGCAGTGTACTAGCTCAAGGTGCTTACCAGACCGCAAAGACGTTCAACGAAGAGTATCTCGCTCCGACGGTCAAGAACATCAGCATCCAAAACGCGGACCCGCGTGTTGAGCATGCGTGGGGCCTGATAAATGCGGTTGAACCCTTCGGAGGAGGAGTCCACATATGGGTATATCCGAACATCGTTAAAAGCTTCAAAAAATTCGGAGTCCAGACCATCTTCGACGGAGACCCGTCGGAAGAAGAAATAGCCAAACTCGTTTATGAGAAACAGGCTGAGGTTGCAGCTCTAGACTCTCT
>JANWZU010000089.1 GCA_025054795.1 Candidatus Caldarchaeum sp. | reverse complement strand
TAGGTCGCCGTGATCCCGCAAGAGGGAATTGAAAGAACACGTCATGCATCCCCAAGCAGCCCTTTCGGCGATTGTGATCCCGCAAGAGGGAATTGAAAGGAGAGCCCTCAGCTCGGGCTCCTCAGGGACTTGGTTTGACGCCGTGATCCCGCAAGAGGGAATTGAAAGGACTATTATGAGATTGGTGCCAGCGGGTAATGTTGTGTTCGCTGTAAGTGATCCCGCAAGAGGGAATTGAAAGATCGGATTCCGAAAGTACCCTCAGCCACTCGCTTGCTGCGTCGTGATCCCGCAAGAGGGAGTTGAAAGTTGGTTTCAACTGTGTGGACGGCTGCCGGCATCCACAGGATGGAAAAAGATTAATTCACGGCAAACCAGCCCTACACGAGTTGAGCAGACCAGCTGGCTTGCTGATGCTCGTGGCGGCTTTAGGCGTCTTCTACAGCGGCCTCTTCCTCCTCGACATAGCACCCGGAAGGCCCCCAGACAGCTTCAGGTTCTGGAACGGAGGAGACGCAGCGCTGAGAGCCGGAGGAGCGATAGACCTGGCTGCAGGCATTCCGCTGCTCGTCACGGCGGCTGCTGTGGTCCTCAACCCATCGAGAATACAGCGTCTATGGAAAATACTCGCACCTCTCTACGTCGCAGGCTTGGTCGGAGACCTCATAGCTGGGATATACGGCATAATGGCTCAGATAGGCCTCTACACAACGATAGCCACACGACTCCGACGCAAAGTTGAAGCCTGAAGGCGGGCCGCTGGCCAACGTCCTCGAGAAAACCTTCATCGCTGCTGCAGCTGCAACAGCGGTTCTCTGGCTGCTCGACGGCAGGCCCAACGCCAGCATAGGCCCGGCTCAAGACCCGACCTTCTACTTCAGCATACAGACATACACCGTTCAAGCCGCCCTGCTCACAAGATACTTCCGAACCCGAACAACCCTCACCAACACAGTCGGCTACGTCTCCACAGGCCTCGTCTCCAGCTACGGACTCTACGAAGCAGTTTTCAAAATCAGCTTCCCCCTAGTCGACCCAAACCCCCACAGAGTTAGATGGTTCCTCGAAGTAGACCTCGTCCCCTTCATAATATTTACGACAGCGTCTTTCACATACCTATCCGCAAGACAGCACTTCAACCCCGGCCTCGGAAACAGGCTCTTCATCGTAAACCTCGCCGTCGCAGCAGCCTCGTGGACATCATGGTGGGCCACATGCTTCCCGCTCAACGTCCAAGAATACGAGAGAACATTCATGCCGTGCGAATGGGCTCACAACGTCCTGACCAAGGCGGCGACGTCAGCAGCCTACTTGACCGTGCTCGACCGTGGCAAAACATTTAAACCAAGCAGCTCAACCGCAGCCGAACGTTGACCAGCCTACACGTCGACGACCTCTTCACAGCAGCCTTCAAGCCAGCCACCCTCTACCTGATTTACGGCGAGGACAAGGTGGGCAAAACAACTCTCGTTCTGTCAGCGGCCTCGAAGCTGATGGAAAGAGGGGAGAGAGTGCTTTGGGTTGACTGCGGCGCAAGGCTCTACCTGCCACGTGTGAAACAACTCGTCAAACCAGACAAGCTCGACATGATGTACGTGGCCCAGCCCCGCAGCTTCAGGCAGCAGCTCGAGTCGATAACCAACATCCACGACCACCTGCCGAAAGACACACGGCTCGTCGTATGCGACGACTTCACCCATCTACACAGGCTCGAGCTCACCGGCAACGTCTCCAAAGACCTGCCGCTGTACGAAGCCCTGACCTTCCAAGCAGCTCTGCTCAAAGACCTCGCCGCATCGGGAAACATATCGGTCGTCGTCGTGGGCCTCGTCCACGAAATCCCCGTGCTCAACGTCTCAGCTCCGGTTGCGGGCAGGATAGTCTCCTACTGGGCTGACTGCGTCGTCAGGCTTGTGCGGAGGAACGGGGTGCGTGAAGCGGTGGAGGAGAAGCCGGCTGCTGGAAGCAGAAGGTTCACGCTGACCGACGAAGGCGTTCAGCTCTTGGAAAGGTGACCGCCTATCAAGCCGAGCGCAGCCACCAGCACTAGGAGAGTGCTGAAAACCAGCATGTACTGCGAGGCCCTCGGGCTGAACCGTCTGCTCAAAGCTTGGCTGTAGAGCATCAGCCCTGCAAAACCAAGCAGGTAGAATGTCGCAGCCACAAGAAGCTCCGCAATCGTCTGAACCCGCTGGTCGGGGTAGAAGACTCGGATTACGTTGCCCACGAAAGCAACCCCCAGCTGCACACCCGAAAACAACCCGTAAACAACCCCAGCCAATATGACCGAAGTCGCCACTACCGCAGCAACGAACAACGCCTCCTGAAAAGAAGGCTTCGAAACAGTCTCCACAGCCACGTCGAAAAGCCTCCTCAACCTCTCCGACATCAAACCCATCATGCAAACACGTTGCTTTAAACATTACCGGACAAACGCATAATAGCGAGACGGCTCCACAGCCTCCGTGGGCTACTTTTACGTGGACATAACCGTCAGAGGCGTCAAGCAGAGGGCTGTAAGAGCCCTCGTCGACACGGATGCTTCCTACCTGGTGCTGGGCCCTGAGACGGTTAGGGAGCTGGAGCTCTCTCCAACATCCTACGAGGTTGACCTAACGCTTGCTGACAGGAGAAAAGTTAGGGCGAAGCTTTACATGGCTGAGGTCGAGGCCGAGGGCAGGAAAGGGCCTGTGATGGTTGCTGAGCTTGAAGTGCCTACGCCGTTGCTCGGAATCTTCGCCCTCGAAACCCTCGGCCTCAGACCCAACCCGCTGACGGGAAAGCTTGAAGTAGTGGGGCCTGAAGGAGGATACCTCCTCCCCACGGATGGTCTGCCCAAGAGCCAAACCTCTTAAATATTACATTCTGTTTACATAATGTATGAGCGTCGTAAGCGTGAGGGTAGACAAAAGAGTAAAGAAGCTGCTCGAGAAAGCCGGGGTCAACGTTTCGGCTGAGGTCAGGCGGCATCTGGAGGAGCTGGCTTGGCGTGTTGAGCTGGAGGAGGCTCTTCAGAGGATGGAAAGGCTTTTAGCCGACGTTCCGCCTGCGGAGAAAGGGTTTTCGGCGAAGACGGTGCGGGAAGACCGTGAAAGTCATTGACAGTTCAGCGGTCGTGAAGTATGTTTGTCGGGAAGAAGGGTGGGAAAAAGTTCAGAAGCATTTGGCGACCGGCTGTGTAACAGTTGACCTTACGTTCAAGGAACTTTCAAACGCTCTATGGAAAAGGGTTGTTCGGGGGGAGATTAACACAGAGAGGGCGTTGCAGATAATCGAAACTTTCGGAGAAGGAAAACTTGTGAGAATCTTTCCCCAGTCAAAACTCATGACTAAAGCGTTTAAAATTTCCGTCGAAAAGCAAATTCCAGTGTATGACAGTATTTTCATAGCGTTGGCGGAACAGCTGGATGCACCACTCGTCACGTCGGATGAAACACAGGCCATGAAGGCTGAAGAGATAGGTGTTACGGCTTTTTTGCTGTGACCAATAACCGGCACAGCAGTAGACGCAGTCGCGGCGAATGTCTTCTAAAGCTTACATCATCGAAAACATTCATAAACCAGCCCTCGGTTGCAACTTCCCTATGTAGCCCGGTTGACTAACCTTCCTTAGTTGTGATGGTTATTTGCTGTGGTTTTGGCTTCGTTTCGACGGGTTTTTCTGTGTCGAGCCTTAGTTCGACGTACACGTCTTCGGCGCGCCGTTTGACGGTGAACCCCATCTTTCTGGCGAGGTTTATCATCCGGATGTTTTCCGGAAGGATGATGCCGTAGATTGTTGAAACTTTCTTGTCCTGCGCGACCTCGATTATCATGTCCACGAGCTTCGTTCCAAGGCCCTGTCCCTGAAAGTCGTCGGCAACGAGTACAGCGAACTCCGCCCTCCGTCTGTCGGGGTCGATGATGAGCCTACCGACGCCGACGTTCCTCACCTGTTCACCTCGTTCACGAGCTCTAGGGGTCATGGCCTGTTTTCGGATGGCCGAAATTATCGAGGACGGCCTTGAATGATTTCTCGGCGACTTGGGTAAGCAGCTTAATCCGAAGTTGTCTGTTCTGAGTAGGTCTCGGGCTGCTTTGAGGTTGGCTTTGGCCTGCTTCATCCAGTCACCGGTCCTTCGCACGCTTGTTAAATTTAGAAGAACCTTATAAAGAGTCGTGAATTCGCCGTAAGATTTTCCGCTTTTGCTGCGTGTATATCTTCGAGTTGAAAAGTTCTTCAGAATTCAACAACCTATTTATTCGTGAGCTGGCAAATAAACCACGTGCGAGCTGAAGATAGGCCTCCTTTTGAAGTCGTAAGTACCAAGTTGGGCTTCGCCGTGTTATCAGACGAAACCGTAATCTACCTGAGGCCGGTTATTGTAGGGATAGCTGAACTGGGGCCTCGGATGCCCACGGGTTTGAACTTGGGAACTGCACGGCAGGTTGGGATATCCCTTGTCGCAAGCAAACAATTAATGGAAAAGGTTGCCGACAAGCCTCAGCCAAAAGAAGATGAGCATCTGAGGAGGATGGATATCTGGGAGTTTATCGACATAGTTGAAAAAAAGGCGGGGTTCGACCTAGTTCGGTACAGGGGAAGCGATGGACTCAACTACTTGGTTCGTCTAGAAATAGAGCCAAACGTAGTGAGCAGAACACTCGAATACAGGGATCAGCTGGGAAACCCTATTTACCACGTAAGTTGGAGTGAAAAAATCCAAGTTCAGTTAGAAAGGGGGTAAATCTATGGGATGCAAGGTAATCGAGAAGACCGGCCATTTCATTCAGCGTTTTCATCAAAGACTTATTGGTAGGTATTTTGATGAAGAAGAGTTTTCTCGTTTAGTAGAAGAGAAATGGAATTCGGGGGAACGTGAGATTGACTCAAAATATCACGGATACAGAGGAGACAGGTTCACGGTTTCTTTAAGACATCCGAAATGGGGGGCGAGGGAACTGGTTGTAATAGTTGAGCAGATTAAAAGCTGCTCCCTATGTTTAATCACCGTGTTTTTCGATAAGCCGGCGTAGCTTCTCCATCGATTCACGTTTTGCAACAAGTATTTCAACGCCTATGAGTTCTCCTTTCTCGTCAAAGTCAAAAACAGCAGTAGACTCGCAGGCAACAGATTTTGCTGACGAACCGGGTTTGAGGTAGATGTAGACCGCACCAGCTTGGTCGTCCACCGTTATCTGGAAACGGTCGGAGGGCCTGTAGGTGGAGGAGCTTGACGTCTGTCCAAAAGCAAAGTAGCTATGTTCGTAAGAACCTTTCTGGTACACAGCCACGAATTAAGGTGGGGGAGGTATTTATTCTTAAAGGTCTTGAAGCTCGTACTGTGTTGGGTCTGTGATTTTCCCTGTTAGCGCTGTGGCCGCTGCGGTGAGTGGGCTGGCTAGGTGTGTTCTTCCTCCTACTCCCTGCCTGTTTTCGAAGTTGCGGTTGCTCGTCGAGAGGCATCTTTCGCCGGGCTTCAGCCTGTCCTCGTTCATCGCTATGCACATGCTGCATCCGCTGTTCCGCCACTC
>JANWZU010000077.1 GCA_025054795.1 Candidatus Caldarchaeum sp. | reverse complement strand
CTCTGAAAAGTTCAACCGTAACCATAGAAGGAGTCTCCAGAACAATCGTGACAGGCCTGCCCCTAATTATGTCGTCCACAGCGGTTGAGTCGTCAACCTTCACCACAACACGTAGTCCTTCAACCAAAGATCCGAAGGCGTCTAAAACTCTTATGTTGACGGGGAAGTTGACGTTGGCTAGCTTTATTTTGAGCGATTCTCCCGCTATTTCGACGGAACGTTTGTAGACCTGCTTCTGCTTGTAAATGATTAAAACGTCGTTGGATCCGGCAAAGACGTTCAGTACGCTGGCTCCGTTCACGGTCGATGCGTTTGCTGTTCTCCCCGTCTGCTGGTCTGTAATTACGACTTCAGCACCCGAGAGAGGTTTTTCCTCGTAGTCGACCACGTTTATTGAGAGTCGTTGAAACATTAATGAAATCTCATTCACAGCCATAGGTACATCTAGTGAGAATGGTTCCACCAGAATTCTCGTCCTACCTCTGAAGAGCGATATTATGTATTCGCCTGTCTTTGACGAAAAGGGCAGTATTCCCACGTTTATTGCTCCGTCATCGCCTGAAACACCGCGAGTGAAGTTTCCGAACCCACGTGTTCCAACCAGCATTCCCACCCCTTTCACTGGCTTGCCGTCTGGGTCTAGTATTTTTACAGTAAGCGATCCTATATCGGCTGGCAGAAACAGGCTGGAATCGGAGTCGAGGGTTAGTAAGGAGGTGTGGACAGCGACGTTTCTGGTTCCAAGTTTCATATACACACTTGCGTTATATCCTCCAACCTCTGAAGAGGCGGGAAGATTTTTTATGGATGCAAGACCTCGGGATACAGTGATGGTCCTGTTGTAGTTTGCTGCTCTGAGGATAAGCTCTCCGCTCAGCTCGTCTGCTTTCTGACCATCTGGGTACGCCACCGTGAAGTTGACGTTCACAAGGCCGGCTTTGACCTCCTGCAAGACTCTGGCGCCTCTGACTTCGACGGAGCCTCTGCCTACAACGACACCGTCCTTCAACACACGCAGCGAGTAGGCTCCCCCCACCCTGCTTACCGTTGAATGAGGTACGTCTGAGAAGACAGCGTGGCCGGTTGAGTTTGTCCTCTGAGATACAGAGACTACCCCTGTTGGTGAGTTAAGTGATACGAAGACGTTTTCCACGGCTCTGCCAGCCAAGTCCACCACTTTCACGGCTAGGGCGCTGATAGGCGCCTCAAGAGTGATAAACCGTGTTTCAGGAAAGCTGAGCTGCATCCTCATTAACTCTACGTTCGCTATGAAAACAACCAATTCGTAGGAGCCTTGGGTTATCTGTCTAAACACGGCGTACCCCGAAGCGTTCGTAGAAGAGGTCTCTCTAAACCCTGGCCGCTCAACCACGACCACTGCTCCAGCCCTAGGTGTTCCGTCTGGGTTCACAAGAAAAACTGTGAGCGTCTGACCCGTCTCTTGAGAGTAGACAGGATTCAGCAGTATTAGGAGAAGCAGCATCGCAGCTAACGCTGTAGCTCTCATCTCTATAACCGCTGCGTTTACCGTGTTTTAAATATGTATACGTGGCTGGTTTTTCAGGAAGGAATCGGCTTCGGTCAGAGTTTCTTTAGCAGTTTTGAAGGTCAGCCTTTCAATCGCCTTGCCGAGCGGAAGCCAAACGTAGTCGAGGTGCTCGGGGGAAAGCACGACAGATTGGCTGAATGATCTCGCTAGGTAAAAGACAACCTCTTTCCTGACAAGCCTCTTCTCCTTCATGAACATGTAGTTTATCGTTTTTCTGAAGCCTTCGATTATCTGTATCTGCTCAAGTCCGGTCTCCTCCTTCACCTCCCTGAAAACAGCGTCCATCTCCCTTTCGTCTCTCTCTATATGGCCCTTTGGAAAGTCCCAGTGTCCTGCGCCGTATTTTAGAAGAAGGTAAAGAACGCCGTCCTCCGACTGGTAGAACACAACAGCACCAGCCGACCTCTCGTCCACTCTACGCATCAACCCAAGGTAATTTCCATGAACATGCATATATGCTTAAATTTTCTGCCCAACAGGTACAAGCAAATGCAGTCCATACAGAAGCCGGCGTGGGTCAAGGCAGTCATACCCGGGTTTGGCCAGTATCCGGAGGTTAAGAAAGTCCTGAGAAAACATTTTCTCCACACCGTCTGCGAAGAAGCTCTCTGCCCCAACCTCGGCGAATGCTGGGGAGGAGGAACGGCTACCATCATGATCCTAGGGGACATCTGCACCAGGAGCTGCAGGTTTTGCGCCGTAAAGTCGGGGAACGCCATGGGTTTGGTTGACGATAAAGAGCCTTACAACGTAGCTAAAGCCGTTGGAGAGCTGGGGCTGAAGTACGTAGTCCTTACATCAGTTTGCAGGGACGACCTGCCCGACGGGGGGGCCAAAGCCTACGCCGAAACTGTCGAAGCGATAAAAAACATCAACAAAAACATCCTAGTAGAAGTCCTGATACCTGATTTCAACGGAGACCGAAGCGCCATTCAAACAGTTGTCAACTCCGGGCCTGACGTAGTTGCGCACAATGTTGAGACAGTCAGAAGGCTCAGCCAGCATGTAAGGGACAGGCGCGCCTCCTTCGACCAGTCGCTCAGGGTGTTGAGGCTTGTTAAGGAAATTGACAGAGATGTTTTTACTAAGTCCTCGATAATGGTTGGTCTAGGGGAGACAGTCGCTGAGGTTGTGGAGGCCATGAGGGAGCTTAGGTCTGCAGATGTTGACTTCATAACGGTCGGCCAGTATCTCAGGCCCACGCTGAGACATCTGCCTGTCAAAGAGTATGTTCATCCCTCTGTTTTTGAACACTACAGGCAGGAGGCTCTGAAGCTGGGCTTCAAGTACGCCGCCTGCGGGCCTCTTGTCAGAAGCTCCTACAGAGCCGGCGAATACTTTGTTAGAGCACTCCTAGCAAGGTGATTGTATGCCTCTCCTCAACATGGCTCAAGCACTCAACTTGGCGTTGAAGGAGGAGATGGAAAGAGACGAGCGGGTTGTTGTGCTTGGAGAGGATGTTGGAAAACGTGGAGGAGTTTTTCTGATAACTGAGGGGCTTTACGAGCTTTTCGGCCCTGACAGGGTCATCGACACCCCGCTTTCTGAGGCGGCTATTATAGGGGTGGCTGCTGGGATGGCGATGAACGGGCTCAGGCCTGTGGCTGAGATTCAGTTCGCAGACTTCATCTTCGGAGGGTTTGACCAGATAGTATCGAACGTGGCAAAAATCAGGTACAGAACTGGTGGCCAGTTTTCGGTTCCGTTGACGATTAGAGCACCTGTCGGAGGCGGGGTTAAGGGCGGGATGTTCCACAGCCAAAGCCCCGAAGCCTACTTCGTCCACACACCCGGGCTTAAGGTAGTTTCGCCTTCCACCCCCTACGACGCAAAAGGCCTTCTCATATCGTCCATAAGAGACGACGACCCAGTCATCTTCTTCGAGCCAAAGAGAATCTACAGAACCTCCAAAGAGGAGGTGCCGGAGGGAGAGTACACAGTAGAGATCGGGAAGGCGAGAGTGGCGAGGGAGGGCTCGGACGTTTCCCTCATAACCTATGCAGCACCAGTTCAAGACTGCTTAAATGTAGCTGAGGAGGCCAAGAAAGAGGGAATTGACTGCGAGGTTCTGGACCTGAGGACTCTGCTTCCTTTCGACAAAGAAGCCGTCGAGAAGACTGTCAAGAAGACGGGAAGGCCTATAATCGTTCATGAGGCGCCGAAGACAAACGGGTTTGGAGCGGAAATAGCTGCTTTCATCGCTGAGAGGCTGTTGCTGAATCTTGAGGCTCCTGTTCTCAGGGTTGCAGGCCTTGACACACCGTTTCCTTTCGCCAACGAACAGTACTACCTGCCCAACGAGAGGAGAATCATGAAGGCGGTTAGGAAGTCGGCCGCTTTCTGAGGTGTGTTGATGAAGTTCGACGCCGTTGTCGTTGGAGGCGGGCCCGGAGGATACGTTTCAGCTATCAGGCTATCGCAGTTAGGGTTCAGAGTCGCCTTGGTTGAGAAAGAGGATTTGGGGGGTGAGTGCACAAACTACGGATGCATACCCAGCAAGCATCTCATAACTCAGGCCAAGAAAATCTACTCACTCCGTGAAATGCAAAGCAAAAACCTCGTAAAAGCCTCCGT
Organism: Candidatus Caldarchaeum sp.; assembly: GCA_025054795.1. Taxonomy (GTDB): domain Archaea; phylum Thermoproteota; class Nitrososphaeria_A; order Caldarchaeales; family Caldarchaeaceae; genus Caldarchaeum. The sequence goes on along the minus strand of JANWZU010000077.1, from coordinate 9,202 downwards.
AATAATCAACCTAGCCGCTGTAGTCGAGGAGACGAGGTCCGTGGTAGGTAGGCTTAGACAGGGAATAGGGTTTCTGCTGAAGAACTATGGAGTTAAGGTGTTTAAAGGCGTTGCTGACGTGAAAGACCCCCACACAATCGTTGTGAAGGCTGAAGAGGCAGAAATGGAGTTAGAAACCGGATACGTGGTGATAGCGACAGGAACAGAACCGGTACCTCTCGCTTCCATTCCGTTCGACGGCCGCAGAGTAATCGACTACAAGAAAGCCTTGTTTTTGGCCGAAACCCCACGCAACATGCTGGTTGTGGGAGGAGGAGCTGTTGGGCTCGAGCTGGGAACGGTTTTCACCCAGCTGGGCGCAAAGGTTTCGATTGCAGAGTTTATGGACCAGCTTCTGCCCGGCATGGACGCTGATGCCTCTCGGGCTGTAAAGAGAGGCTTAGAAAAAATGGGGGCCAGGGTTTTTCTCGGAACGACAGTCGATTCTTACAGGTATGTCGGTGATGGGGTTGAGGTCAGCCTGACCAACGGCGAGAGAGACGTTTACGAGTACGTTCTTGTTTCGGTGGGTAAGAGGGCGACGGAGTGGGCGAGGAGGCTTAGGGAACTCGGCGTCGAGCTCGACGACAAAGGCTACGTAAAAACCGATGAGAGAATGAGAACGACGGTGGAAAACATCTATGCGGTTGGAGATGTCTGCGGTCCTCCTTTTCTGGCGCACAAAGCGCATCGTCAAGGCGTGGTTGCGGCTGAAGCTATTGCAGGCATGGAGGTTAGGTTCGATTCGGTCGTGCCTTTCGGAGTCTTCACGACACCCGAGGTGGCCTCAGTCGGTAAGACAGACCAAGGGCTTAAGAGTGTTCGCTTTCCTTTCAGCGCCCTAGGACGGGCTGTTGCCGACGGAGAGGAAGGGTTCGTCAAGCTTTTCGTGGACGGCGAAGGCCGTTTAGCAGGAGCCGTAGTCGTCGGCCCGCACGCAACCGAGGTGATCTCCTCAATCACATCCTACGTCGAGAAACGTGCAAAATGCAGCGAGGCCGCTGAAACAATTCACATACATCCAACATACTCGGAGGCTGTCTCCGAAGCCTTGCACATCCTTCTCAAAAAACCGGTCCACTATGTCGTCAGATAGAATCGATTTCATAGACCTTGGTCTCTCCGACTACTTAGATACGCACAGGCTGATGCTCAAGCTCGTGGACAGAAGAGTTGCAGGAAAGATACCCGACACGGTTCTTCTGCTGGAGCACCCGGATGTTTACACGCTGGGTAGGAGGGGGCTTGAAGAGAACGTTCTTGACAAATCGATACCCCTGTACAGGGTGGAGAGAGGCGGGGACGCAACCTACCACGGCCCGGGCCAGCTCGTGGTTTACCCGATAATAAGCCTCGCAGAGAACAAGCTGGGCGTGGCGGACCTCGTTAAGACGTTAGAGGAGTCTGTCATAAGAGTGCTGGCGGAGTACGGTGTCAAGGCCAGCAGGGTGGACGGCAAGCCGGGTGTCTGGGTGGATGGAAGGAAGATAGCTTCCATAGGGCTAGCTTTGAAAAACTGGGTTTCATACCACGGCCTAGCTTTCAACGTCAACACCGACCTAGAGAAATTCAAGGGGATTAAGCCATGCGGAATGGACAGCGACGTCATGACTTCTCTGCACATCATAAAGGGCCATAGAATCGAATTGGCAGGCGTCAAAAAGTTATTCGCCGAAACTTTGGCATCCCTTTTAAAGAAGCAGTATCTGGTTAAGGCGGGCGCTGATAACGGTATTTAAATCCTTATAAAGTATTTAAACATCACAAAAACCGTGGCGAAGGGCCCTCCTCCAAAGGTTGAGATACAGAACGTCGTGTCCAGCGTTACCCTCTTTCAGAGGCTTGACTTGGCTCAGGTTCAGAGGACTTTCCCAGACGTCGAGTACAAGCCCGCTCAGTTTCCCGGCCTCGTCTTCAGGCTGGCTAAGCCCAAGACAGCTACTTTGATTTTCAGCAGCGGAAAGATGGTCTGCACTGGAGCTAAGAGCGAGGAGGAGTCTATTAGAGCTGTCAAGACTGTCGTAAAAGCTTTGAAGAAGGAGGGGTTTCTCATCAAGGAGGAGCCGCAGATAGAGATACAGAACATCGTGGCCTCGATTGACCTCCACGGCAGGATTGACTTGGAGAAGGCTGCAGAGACTTTGGAGAACGTTATGTACGAGCCGGAGCAGTTTCCGGGCCTGATATACCGGATGATGAGCCCCAAAGTAGTGATTCTAATGTTCGCCAGCGGGAAGCTTGTTTGTACGGGTGCGAAGTATGAGAAGGACGTTTACGAGGCGGTTAACAGGCTGCAGGAGCTGCTTGAGGAGAAGCAGCTGATAACCTACAGCTAGACCGGAAAGTATCTTCCGAGGTTGGGGTATAGCTTAACAGGCTCAAGCCCGAGAACCTTAACAGCGACTGCGGCTACGAAAAGAACGGCTGCGCAGCATAGGAAAAAGACGTCCGCCCTTCTGAGCTTGAGCACTCTTAGACTCGTCCTTTTCTTGCTGGCACCAAAACACTTAACCTCCATAGCCTCAGCCAGCTCATAAGACCTTCTGATCACGTTCACCAGCAGAGGCACCAATATAGGTATCATGTTTCTTATTCGTCTTAGGAATGGACCCTTGTCCAACTCCAGACCTCTAGCCCTCTGCGCATCCATGACGTTCCTAAGCTCCTCAGCCATCACCGGCGTGAACCTTATCGCCGAGACGAAGGCGAAGGTGTACTCGTAGGGAAGCTTCATCTTCTGAAGCGTCAAGGCCATCTCGTCGGGTGTAGTCGTTAAGAAAAAGAGCGAGAATGAAGATAGAAACACAACGAGTCTGAACGAGTAGGCTAGTGCGAAGCCCGTCGAAACGAGGATGGAAGGCTCACGTGAGTACTGGCTTATGAAGGAGATGATGAAGACAATCAGCGCCAGCGGCACAGCTCCTCTAACCGTCCGGAGCCATAGGCGATGTACACGTGCGGCTGTGATAACTGCTGCCTCAACCAAAAGCAGAAGCCCGATCAGGATAATGTCTATGTGGACGACTGCGGTGGTAAGAATCATAACAGAGGTCAGGAGCTTCACCCTCGGGTCAAGCCTGTGGACGAAGGTGTTCCCGGGCCTGAACCGAAGCCCCTCGAGAACGCTCATTTCCTAATCACCTTCAAAATTTTCTCGACAGCGCCTTCTACGTCGAGGACTCTGTAGTCGACTCCTAGGTCCTCAAGCCTCTTCAACAACGCAACAACCTGAGGAGGTGTAAGCGAAGCCCTCTCCAGCAGACGCATGTCGGTCAACACCTCTTCGCAGGGTCCGTCGGCAAGAACCTCTCCAGCCGAGAGAAGCACAACTCTCGGCTTAAGCTCGGCTATGAACTCGACGTCGTGGCTCGCAAGAACAACAGTCCTGCCTTGAGAGTTAAGCATCTTTATCATGTGCATCATCTTCTCCTTCTGAAGGCTGTCCTGCCCTATCGTGGGTTCGTCCAAGCAGATTACCGGAGGGCTCCAAGCCATTATTATGGCCATGGCCAGACGCTTCTTCTCCCCTCCGCTGAGCAGGAACGGAGACGTGTTCTCGTATTCCTCGAGCTCGAAGAATTTCAACGCCCATTCGATTCGCCGCCTTATCTTTTCCTCGGTGAAGCCGAAGTTTTTAAGTGCGAAGGCCATTTCGTCGTAGACAGAGGACTCGAAGAACATATCCTCTGCGTTCTGAAACACAAGCCCAACCTTCATGGAGACTTGGGCGACAGAGGTCTTAGCTGTGTCAACCCCGTCAACAAGAACCCTGCCTTTCGTAGGCTTGAGCAGCCCGTTCATGTGTTTCAGGAGCGTGGTTTTTCCGGAGCCGTTTTCACCCATCAGCGCCACTATCTCGCCATCCCTGAACTCGATGTTTACGTCTCTCAAAGCCTCGACGCCGGATGCGTAGGTGTAGTGGACGGCTTCAAAGACCACCTCTAAGCTTCCTCACCTCCTCCTCGAACTCTTCGGGGTTTATGCAGGTTTTGCTCCAACTGTTTAAAGCTTTCCTCATTCTGACGCTAAGCTTAACGACTTTTGGGTACGCAACGCCGTAAAGGTGAGGGTTCTGTTCCTCGAAAAAGGTTCTGGGTGGGCCGTTGTAGATTATTCTTCCTTCTGCCACCACGACTAGCCTGCTCGCCCTAGCGACGGCTAGGTCAACCCTGTGCTCAACTAGAAGAACAGTAAGACCGAGCTTGCTGCGCACCTCGTCTATTGTTTTGAATAGGTTCGAGGCGGAGAGGGGGTCTAGGTAGGATGTCGGCTCGTCCATCACGATTACACGGGGTCTCATGGCTAAGACGGACGCTATCGCAACCCTCTGCTGCTGCCCTCCGGAGAGCTCGAAGGGAGACCTGTCCCTAAGATGCTCGATCCTCATGGTCGAAAGAGCTTCCTCAACTCTCTGCCTAATCTCCTCACGCGGCAGCCCTAGGTTCTCGAGCGGGAAGGCTATGTCGGACTCGACCGAGAGGGAGAAGAGCTGGTTGTGAGGGTTTTGGAAGACCATTCCAACGTGCTGGGAGAGCACGTGTATGGGTGTTTTGTCGGCCTCCAAGCCGTCCACGACAACTCTCCCACTGTACTCACCTTCGTAGAACTGGGGAACCAAACCGTTTAGGCAGCGGCAGAGGGTGGACTTGCCGCCTCCGCTGGGGCCTGCGATTAGAACAAACTCGCCCTCATCGATTTGTAGGTTTATGTCGGAAAGGGCCGGCTTCTTCACGCCTGCATAGGTGAATGACAGACTCTCCACTTCGACGATCTTCATCTCTCAATCCGCCAACTCCACCACGTTCACGCCGAGCAGAGTCGAAAGACCTCTAACAGACTCGCTCAACGCATCTTCCAAAGATGCTTTTAGCTGAAGACGTGCAGCTCCGGCATGGCCTCCGCCGTTGCCTTCAAACCTTCTAAGTAAATGTTTAACGAGGTCTTCACCTAGGCTGACGCCTGTGTATTTCTGGAAGTCGTGGGACGAGCGCATAGAAAGCACAGACACACCAGACTGGTATGAGCCGACTACTGCAACATGAGCTCCCGAGTTTACCAAGCTCCGTGCAACAGGTGATAGGTAGGCGCTTACGTTTGAAACAGCAAGATACCACTCGCCGAGTCTGTATACTGAAGTCCTTCTAAGGGCTTTCAGTCTTGCGATTCTCTCAGCTTCCTCCATCCGAGGCTCCAGCAATCCAATCAGCCTGCTCGGGTCAACAAGCCTAAGGAGTGCAGCGGCTTTAGCTGCGGCCTCTCTGTCTGCTACGCTGAGCCTCACCGTGTCATAGTAGATTCCGAGGAAAAGCGCCTCCGCTTCCTTTTCAGAGACCGTGAGGCCTAAGTGGTCCAGTAGGTCGTAAACGATTTCCGCCACCGCCGAATATTTTGGAGAGGCTAAGTAGACTACGCGGCCATCTCTTTCGTTAGGTGAGTGATGGTCTATCGAAACAACAGGCCTTCCTGAAGAGACGACATACTGAAACATGTCTCCAAGCTGGTTGAGCGAACCTACGTCAACAAGCAGGTAAAGGTCTGGGTTCGGAACAAGCCTCTCCTCAAACTGCAGATACCTCATGATGGACTCGACGTGCGAGGACTTCTCCTCAGGTATGACCAAACCAGCCTCGGCCGCTCCGTAAACCCTCCCAAGCAGGCCTAAAAGAACGTAGGAAGAGCCGACCGAGTCGGCGTCTCCACCCCAGTGGGAGAGTATCTGGACACGTTTAAACCTCGAGTAATCCGCTAGGGTTTTGTGTAGCTGCTTAACCATCAACAGTTCTCTCATCGCTGAGATTCAAAGTTAAACAGCAGCATTAAACCCTATCCAGACCCTACTCCTGAAGCTGCCCGCCCGATATCATGCGTTGAATCTCTTTCTGAAGCGAGTCTATCTGGCTTCTCGCCCTAGCCTCCTGCCGCTCAAGAACCTTGAGACGTGTGTCAGCCAGCTCTTTTCTCTCGTTAAGCTCAGAGACCATCTTCTCCTTTGTTGTCTGAACAAGAACAGGCCCGACAGCTTTGTAGAGGACGGCGCCGTCGGCCATTTTGACCACCTCGTCAAGCGCCGAGCTTACCTCAGCCAACTCGGCCTCAAGCCTCTGCTTTTCATTCAGCAGGACGGCGAGGCTCTGCTGAAGCTGCTGCAGCCTCAGTATCTGCTGCTGCACGTTCGGCGGAAGCTCTTTACTCGACATCTTCAACAACCTCTACAGTTTCGTAGGATGCTTTCAGAAGCCTGATGACCGTGTTTGAGGCAGCTCTTGCGGCTACGATGTCCTTCGACCTGAGGAAGATGTTCAAGCATCCTTTTTCCGGGACGATTTCAACAAGAGACCTACCGGTTTTCATCGAAGAAAGCTCCGGCTTGATGCTTTTAACCATTATTTCAGCAGTTCTCTCGTCTAGGTACACTTTCATGCTTACCTCAACTGAAGCCATCTCTACTTCTCAACTCTAGGCTCGTATGCTTGTCCGGCGAACTTGAAGCCGCAGCCTCTGCACATCCAGACCCCGACGGAGACACGCCTGACCTTCTTGGCTCCGCATTTCTCGCAGACATAGCTGGACCTAGCGGACTTAACCACCTCGGACCACTTCTTCCTGACAGTAGAACCATACCGGGCGCCAAGCCCCTTGCCTACACTACCCACCACGTCCAACAGCCTCCTCCAGCTTCGTCCTAACCTCAGAAGACTTTACCAACCCCATCTTAACCATCTCTTTAAAAATACCGACAGGTAATAAACCTGGCGAGCTTTTCTGAATCGCAGACAACACGCCTTCAGAGTCGTAGCCTATCGTGACCAAGGTGTCGGCTATCTCCTCTTCAGTCGGTATGGGGTCGACGATTATCTTGTCCTTGATCAAGGCCATCGTTATGCTTACTGGTATTGTGCGGAGAGGCAGCTTCATCCTTTCGCCTACGGGTTCGACACGTCCGTCAACGACTCTGTAGACGGGTAAGGTGCAGGTCATCAGAGCCGCCACGGCTGAGAGAACGGCAGCGTCGAAGTAGTTTCCGTCGTAGTCGAGGACGTAGCAGTCTATGTAGACCATGTAGACTTTCTGACCCTCTATCAGTACAAGCTTTTCAACGTCTATCGCACGGCTCTCCCTGATGCATCGGTCGACTATTCTCGAGAGCTCTATGGCTCTTTCATCGGGCGGGCCCGCCTCAAAAGTTTTAGAAGCAAGAGGGAGAAGCTCTGCGTTGACCGTGAACACGCCCTCGGACGGCCTGTCTGAATAAGGGCTGCCTATCTCCACCTTAATCCCTGTCAGAATTTTCGTTTTGCCTAGGGAGACAAGTGCTGAGCCGTCTGCCTTGTCAACAACCCGTGTAGATATCTTTATCTCCCTTAACTGGTCGAGAGCTCTCTCGTCTATTCTTTTGCCCATTTTGAGCAGTTCGTAGACTTTGTTTTTCATGATTTTTATGGCGTAGCCTCTCTTCTCCATTCCGACACTCATGCCTCAAGCCCCTCCGGCTCAACCCTATACCTGCGCTTCAGAGCATCAACCTGAATCTCCCTTATTTTCTTGATGGCTGCCTGCGCCATCTCCAACCCACGCTCAACCTCCTCAACAGTCATCCGGCCGTTGAGTTGGAGGAGAACGATTGAGTTCAGCTGAGGAGCTACAGCTACAGGCATGTCGGCCTCCCCGTACTTATCTTCGAACTCGTTTATGTCAAGGACAAGCGTCCCCTCGACTTTGCCTACGGCGGTGGCGGATATAATGTCTGTCATCGGGATCCCTGCGTCGGCTAGGGCAAGCGATGCCGCTGTAATTCCGGCCGTTCTCGTTCCACCGTCTGCTTGGATGACCTCGACGAAAATGTCAACCATCATGCGTGGGAACTCCTCGAGAAGAACAACGGTCTCAAGGGCCTCTCTCAAAATTTTAGAAAGCTCTATTTCACGTCTAGTCATGCCCAGCGGTTTCCTCTCGTCGACGCTGAAGGAAGCCATGTGATATCTGCAGTTCAAAACCCCCCTGTCGGGAAGCTCAAGATGCTTGGGATGAACCTCCCTAGGCCCTATGACGCCGGCGTATATTCTCGTCCCACCTACCTCGATGTACGCCGAGCCGTCGGTTTTCTCAAGAACTCCGACCTCCATCTTGATGGGCCGAAGTTCGTCAGGCCTTCTGCCGTCAACCCTTAGACCGTTTTCGTCGATGAGCTTCGGCTTACTCAACAGTACCACCTCTCAGCCTCCTAAGCAGGTTAATAACCTTCTCCGTAAGCCCGGGAACGTGCGCCTCCCTCTCAATCAAGTTTATTGCTGAGACAGCCGCAAACTCGCTTCCCGGGTCAGGGCCGCTTACAACGACAAGCCCGTTCCTGCCTACCCAGAAATCGCAGCCAGACTCCTTCCTCAGCATCTGAACCATAGAGCCCTTACGGCCTATGAGGCGAGGGATTTTAGCGGGGTTCATCTTAACCAGAATCCCCGAGGGAATCTTCTGCAACCCCTCTATAGAAAGCATCGTACCCCTTATGCCGACAGACTTGACCTCTGCATAAACGCAGTCCCCTATGTCTATCTTCAAAGGCGTCGTCTCCCTTTCAGGCGGCTTTATCACCGCAGTCAGCTCGCCGCTTATGTCCACCTCAACGACGTTAGGCTTTACGTCCGAGACTATGCCGACAACCCTGTCGCCTCTCTGAGGCTTGTACCTCCCGCTTAGAGGTATTATTCTGACGACGTCGTTGACGACACGAACAAGGCCTGTGGTTGATGCGTAGAGCTTGCCGTCCCTCGTGTATGTTCCGTATCCGCTTCTACGTCCGTTGTCAGCGAGAAGCTGGCCGGGGATAACTAAATCGTTTTCGTTGAAGTACAGCATTTAGCTCACCGGCTTAACCTCAACTCTTCCGCCGCAAATTTTGTTGAGACGGTCGATGAGGTCTGCGTGAAGACCTGTAGGTATCTCAGCCAAGCACCTCCAGCTCCCGTCGCTCAGCCAGCTCTCCTCGAGAATCGATCCCATGTTTTTCACCAACCCGTAGACCTTACCCACGAACTCGCCGGCGACCCTAACTTCGACCTTCATATTACCAATCTTCAGAGGCAAAAGCTTGCGCAGCTTCTCCACAGCTTTCATAGCCTCCTGCTTGGCATCGGCGAAAGGGTCTATTGCGAGGCCTATCTGCTCG
>JANWZU010000015.1 GCA_025054795.1 Candidatus Caldarchaeum sp. | reverse complement strand
GCTTCACGGGTCAGAGGCTTCACTCCTACAACCACTTTTTTGCCACAGTTTTTCAGCAGCTGAAGAAGCTCACCTCTGCTGCTCACCTCTAGAAAAACTTTCCTGTAGACAGAAACTCCCAGATCAGCCTCTTTGCCGAGAGCTTTCACGTCGACTGCGCATACATGCCTAAACCCCATTCTGGCCATCGTCGAAGCCATCCGTTCATCCATCTTCTCAACATGCATGTCTACGTATTCTCTAGCCATCGGTAAATCTCTCTCCAGTCGCCCTCGTAGAAGAACTCAAGCTTGACGGGGTCGACTTCACCTTCGGCCAAAAACCCCCTGTACGCTTTTTGTTTGTCAAGCCTAACGTGAAGGCGGCCGCTACCGCTAGACTTTTCCTCAACACCCACAGCCCCCACTCCCAAAGATTTCAAAACCCTCCTGAAAATTTCAGCAACATCGTGTTCACCTGAAACCTCATACTCAAGCACGGTTATCTGGTCCCCGTAGTATCCTAGGAGAACTTTCTTTCCGACCGAGAAACCGACTTCTCCGAGGATGTTTTCAACAGCCTTCATGACCTTTTCAACATCCTCGGTGGCGTAGCTGTGAACCCTGATGCTTAGACGCAGAAACTTCAGCATCCGGGGACCTTGGAATCTGTGGCAATTTAGGTTTTCAACTTTAAGAATGACCGCTTATCAAGAAGATTAAGTTGACTTCGGTTTACAAACTGCTCAACAAAGGTTGGCGTCAAAGGCCCGCTACGCTTGTGTCGGCCATACGGGCTCGGATGGTTGCGTGGAGGAAAGAGAAGAGCGTCGTAAGGGTGGATAAGCCTATGAGGCTCGACAGAGCTCGGGCCCTAGGATACCGTGCAAAACCCGGGTACGTGGTTTTGAGAGTTAGGGTTAGGAGAGGAGGCTTCAGCAAGCCTAGACCACGGTCGGGTAGAAGGCCGAAAGCCATAGGCGTTGTCAGGCACAAGGTTAACCTGACAACCAAGGATGAAGCGGTTCAAAGAGGGCTGAAAAGCTATCCAAACCTCAAACCTCTAGGCGCATACCCCCTAGCATCCGACTCCATGTACAAATGGTTCGAGGTCATAGCCGTAGACCCCAGCCATCCAGCAGTCAAACTCAATAAATAAAGCGGAAGAAGCGTAGCTGGGTATAGGATGGAGCTGGCTGGGATAGTCGGTAAGCCGAACGTAGGTAAAAGCACCCTTTTCGCAGCCCTCAGCATGACGGATGTCGAGATAGCTAACTATCCGTTCACTACGAAAAAGCCTAACGTCGGCATAACATACGTGAGGCTCGAGTGCCTCTGCAGAAAACTCGGCTTAAAGGACAACCCCCGCAACTCCCTCTGCGTCGACGGCGTAAGGCTCGTTCCAATCCAGATAATAGACTGCCCGGGAATAATCCACGAAGCGCACAAGGGGAAGGGCCTAGGGCTGCAATTTCTCGACGACATTAGACAGGCCTCGGTTCTCGTCGTCGTCGCAGACGCTTCGGGAGGAACCCTGCTTGACGGAACGCCGGCCGAGCCCGGCTCCCATGACCCCGTCGAAGACGTAAGCCTTGTTTTGAACGAGTTCGACATATGGCTGCGGGACATCATAGCGAGGCACTGGACGAGAATATCGAGGGCTGCTGAGGCTAGACAGGTGAGCTTCACAGCGGAGATGGGCAAGGCGCTCTCCGGGCTCGGAGTAAACGAGAAGAACATCCACGACGCCTTGAATTACCTCAAGCTGGACGTCGGCAAACCAACGACGTGGAGTCAGCAGGACCTTCTTAGGCTCGCGACTGAGCTGAGGGTTAGGACTAAGCCGACCGTCGTGGCTGCGAACAAGAGCGACGTCCCGGGCTCGGAAGCGTATGTTGAGAGGCTTCGGAAGGCTGGCTTCGACGTTGTTCCCTGCTCAGCCGAGGCTGAGAGAACCCTGAGGCTGGCGGCAGCCAAGGGCCTCGTCAGATACATCCCTGGAGACCCGGACTTCCAAGTGGTTGAGGGAGTTTCCCTGACCGAAGCCCAGCGTAGGGCCTTAAACAAGATAAGGGAGATGGTTTTCTCGAAATGGGGCGGGACTGGTGTGCAGCAGGTTGTCAACAAAGCTTACCTCGAGAAGCTCCGGTACATCCCTGTCTACCCTGTCGAAAACCCTCACAGCCTGACGGACCACGAGGGCAACGTGCTGCCAGACGTTTACCTGATGCCTCCCGGCTCGACGCCCAAAGACCTAGCTCACAAGATACACACCGAGCTTGGCGAGGGATACCTTTACGCAGTTGACGCCTTGACGGGCCTGCGGCTGGCCGACGACAGCACGCTCAAGCCGAACCAAGTTGTTTCAATAGTTTCGGCTAAGAAGCGAGGCTAGACACCCTCTCTAAAATAGTGGCCAGGCTGTTTCCTAGTTCCGAAGCTTCGTACACCCCTCTCCCTAAGCTGTTTCAGAAGGTTTTCGGCGTAGTCTTCTGTCAGCTCCCCCCTTGCCAGAAGAAAGCTAACAACCTCCTCAGCCTGCTTAGCTGTGTCGCATCTTCTCAAATAGTCTATGACAGTAGGGGTTTTGCTGACCGCATCGTTCTCCGCGTGGTTTGAGCTCGACCTAACACCGTCGACTCCTACGAGAGACTTTTTACCTACGAGCTCACGGTAAAGGGCTGGAAACTTTTTCCTGAACTCCTCAACATCCATTTCCATTTTCATCAGGCTGTCTGAGCGGTTGTCAAGTGCTGTAGTGTTCCTATCTTGATTACCTTACTCTTCACAACGCCGACGTGCCTAGGCAGAACTATCTTCTTTACCTCGTTGTATATGTCGGAAGCAGTTTTTCCCAAAACCATCTCCTGAGCAAGCTGGTCGTGAGTAAGCTTCGAAGCCGTCTCGCCTACAACCTTCATCATCAAAGACCTAACAGCCTTACGCTTGCTGGAGGATGTGTGGGATGACGTGAAGACGGTCGGATAAACTCTCAAAACAAAGCCGTCCAGCGTTGTGACGTCGAAGATGTACTCGATTTTGTTTGTTCCACGCTTGACTAGGCTGCGTAGGTATTCTCTGCCGTACTGATGTCCGTAGAAAATGGTGTTGCATACGCTGTCCTTGACGTCCACAACTTTGAAGTCGAGGAGGATGTATTGTTTAGTGAAGTCCTCTGTTATGGCGTAAAGGCTTGTTTTCAGAACTCTTCCCACAACTTTTGCGGGGTCGTCTGCCATGGTGCTTCCGAGCCATTTGCCTCCGAAGTATGGAGGAGAGTAGATGTCGAACTGTTTCTTAGGCCTTTTAAGCTCCGATGCCTTCTTTGACAAACCTGACAAACATGCTCAGCGGGTCTCTATATATTTGTCGTCCTGCCCGGCCAAAGCCTTGGAGACCTTTTCCGATAGGCTGGCGCTACTCAGTATGTCGTCGAGAGTCGCTAGGAAGGATGCGAACCCCCTCGAGCACTCCACCTCCACCACTACAGTCGCTCCGTCCAGCCTTGTTTCAACCATCAACCCCGGAGGCAGCGGCCTGTCATCCGGTTTAAGAGAACCGTAGACCACCGAGGCTTTCGCCTCGTCTTCGAAAACCATCTTAACTACTGATTTTATCAGCGGCTTTTTCAAGCTGCTCCCCTAAAGCTCTGTCAAAGTCGGCTAGAAACCTAATTATCCTGTCGGAAGGTATCTCGGCTCCTGCTGCGACGTCGTGGCCTCCTCCCCTGCCGCCGTAAACCTCAGCCAGCCTGTAAAGCAGCTCGCCTAGGTTGACTCCTCTCTCCACCAGCTGCTTGGACGCTCTCGAGGAGATCTTGACCATGTGGCCGGCTGAGGCGAAGGCCACCAGAGCTTTGTTCGGTGGTATAAGACCCGATGAGGAGATTATCGATGCTACGGAGCTCACCTGCTTTTCGTCTATCATGTCGCCGCCTTTAAGCACAACTATGTGGTTCAGCTCCTCCATGACACCGGGCCGGGCGACGTAGTCCATGGCTTTGGCTAGGCTTGCTCGATACTCCTCCAAAACCCTCTGCGCCTCGTCGAGCACTTCGGCACGTGCCCCCATCGCCACAACGATGCCCAGCCAAGCCCTGCCAGTTTTACCGCACGAATTGAGAAGGGTTGCGAACTCCCTAGCGTCTCTCAAGTAGGTCCACGACTCCTCCTTCACTAGGTCGTATGACTCGCC
>JANWZU010000014.1 GCA_025054795.1 Candidatus Caldarchaeum sp. | reverse complement strand
AAATGCGTTTCGCTCAACGGCGAGGAAAGCAATCGACGAGGCGACGGCGAACCAAACAGCGCCGTACATGGCCGTTGGAACTCCTAGGAACTTTGCGTAAGGGCTTGAAAGCACGCGGTCGCACGAGACGAATGAAGTGACTTCGCAGAACTGAGGGGAGGGCGCTACTGTGAGGTAAAGCGATAGCCCCAAGCCGGCTAGCGAAATCGCTGCAGCTAGGTGGAGCGAAAGCAAGCCCTACCTCACGACTAAATGCCTGTCGAGTTCTCGTGCCAAAGCGTCGTATGACTGCTCTCCCTCAAACTTGGCTAGGATGGAGCCTGCGGGGCTGATGATAACGTAGGTCGGAGTGCCTCTGACGCCGTATCTGCTGAACACGTCCAGCTGCTTGTCGAACACAACAGTCCAGCTGACGTCATGCTGCTTCAGATAGTTGGCGGTTTTCTGCGCGTCGGTGTTGTAGCCTCCAGCGACTGTAATGAACACAACACCCTTGTCCTTGTATGAAGCATGAAGCCTGTCGATGGTCTGAGCCATGTTCCTACAGTGGACACACCATTCATGGATGAAGTCCATGAAAACATATTTACCGCTCGCCGGGTTAAACTCGAAAACCTCCTCCTTAACACCGTTGCCGTCTATCAGGTTAAGCTTGAAAGCCGGCGCCTGCGCGCCCGAAACCAAGGTGGTTCTCCCCGTGGTTCCGATTGTCGAGATGTTTGAAGCAGGAGGAACAGCTACGAGGTAGACTATGAAGCCCACGAGTATCGCTGCGGGGATGAAAGCCAGATAAGTTCTGAAGGAGGTTCTACTCCCCTTTCTCTTCTTGGGCATCTTAACGTTTAAAATCATGAGCTTTAATTTAAAGACTTTTCAAAAAACAGCCTGCGAAGAGAACAGTTTATGATTAAATCCAGCTGTTCAGACAATCGGTAAGATGCCATACGCCGGTCAAAGGCTTTTGATAGCGGGGTTGATGCTGGGTATCTTCCTAGCCGCCGTCGACTCGACTGTTGTTGCTGTGGCGATGCCCAGCATAGTGAGCTCTCTTCAGGGGTTGGAGATTTACAGCTGGGCCTTTACCGCTTACATTCTTACTTCGACTGTTTCGGGGCCTCTGTGGGGAAGGGTTAGCGATGTCTACGGGAGAAGAGTAATCTACCTGACGGGGGTTGGTCTTTTCCTTGCCGGCAGCCTTTTGTGCGGCATTTCCTCCAACATGCTGCAGCTTATTGTCTTCAGAGCTGTTCAAGGGCTTGGTGGAGGAGCCCTTCTCGTGCTGACTTTCACGTTGATAGGCGAGCTTTTCAGCTTGAAGGAGAGGGCTAAGGCCACCGGCTACACCTCGTCTGTCTGGGCGGCGGCCAGCATCGTCGGGCCTCCGCTGGGAGGGGTTCTGGTGGACTCGGTCGGCTGGAGATGGATTTTCCTCATAAACATACCCGCAGGCGTTGTGTGCATGCTTATAGGTTTAAAACAGTTGAAGAACACATCAAGCGACGACGTCAAAGTCGATTACAAAGGAGCTGCTTTGTTCATGGCCGCAGCCACCTTCCTGCTCATCTACCTCAACGAGTTTCAGACTGTGAGCGAAACATACGTCATGCTGTTTCTCGCAGCAGCCATGTTTACGTTTTTCATCTACAACGAGAGAAAGTCGGAAGCGCCGCTCATACCTCTTCAGCTCTTCAAAGAAAAAATTCTGAGAACCGGGTTTATGGGAAATTTTCTCGCCGGCTTCATCTTCTTCGGAATAATAGCCTACATGCCTCTATACCTCCAGTGGGTTCTGGGCCTGTCGGCGACCGATTCAGGTATGATTCTTCTTCCTCTGGTTTTGGGCTGGTTTTTCGCATCGAACTTAGCGGCTAGGATAGTGATAAAATCCTCTGTGAGAACCCCTGCATACGTGAGCGGAGTCTCGCTTCTCGCCGGAACCGTCCTCCTCACTTTGCTGGAGCTCGGCCTTCCAGTTTTTCTGGCGGGGCTTGCGCTCATCGGCGTGGGTATGGGCTTCACAGTCGCCTCGTTCCTGATAACCACGCAGACACTAGTCGCTCGAAACGTCTTAGGAGTAGCCACCTCCATGCTCAGCTTCTTAAGGCTGGTTGGAGGTGCGATTGCAGCTGCGGTGATGTGGATACCTCTCTCCCCAGTCGTGCGCAGAGTAGAAGTCGTCGGCGAAGCCCAAGTGATTCTAACCGGGCTCGAGAAAACCCAGTTTGTCTCGGCGTTCAGCTACTCGATGACAATAGCTGCATCCGCCGCCCTAGCCGTGTTAGTTCTCTACCTATTCATACCCAACATCCGCCTAGCAGGTGCGTAAAAGGTTTAGAAAGGTCTTTAACTACCTACTCCTAAAGCTAGACATGCAGAAGTATGTCTTCGTCACCGGGGGCGTGGTAAGCAGCGTCGGCAAGGGAACCGTGGCCGCCTCTGTCGGAAAAATTCTCCAAGTGAGAGGGTTTAAGACAGGATTCGTGAAAATAGACCCATACGTTAACGTCGACGCCGGCACGCTCAACCCCTTCTCTCATGGCGAAGTCTTCGTGACAGACGACGGCGGCGAGACAGACCTAGACCTTGGATGGTATGAGCGTTTTCTCGACATAAGGACATGCAAGCTGAACAACGTGACTACGGGCCAGATATACGCCGAGGTGATAGACAGAGAGCGGCGTGGAGACTATCTGGGTCAGTGTGTCCAGATTGTTCCGCACATCACGGACGAGATAAAGCGAAGAATACGCAGCGTCTCGAAGGATGTCGATGTTTTGATAGTTGAGGTCGGAGGGACTGTGGGCGACATAGAGGGCCAGCCTTTCCTCGAAGCTGTTAGGCAGATGAGGCTGGAGGAGGGTGTTGAAAACACTCTCTTCATACATGTTGCTCTGGTTTTAAGCCTGAAGGCCACGGGCGAGTTCAAAACAAAGGCTCTTCAGCACAGCGTCAACATGCTGAGGGCTCTAGGCATACAGCCGGACATCATAGTGGCTCGAAGCGACAGCCCCATCGACAAAGAAGCACGGCGCAAAATAGCTCTTTTCGGAACGATATCCGAAAACGCTGTCTTCTCCTCCTACGACGTCAGCTACATCTACAAGGTTCCCGCCATACTAGAGGAACAGGGAATGGGAGACTTCATCGTCAAGCGGCTCGGCTTATCTGCCTCACCTCCAGACTGGAGCGAATGGTCCCGTGTGATGTCGCTTTACGAAAACGCTACATCCATGCTGAGGATAGCTGTCTGCGGAAAGTACACCAAGCTGGCGGATTCGTACGTAAGCATCAAGGAGGCGCTAAACCATGCCTCTGTTAGCATCGGCTCAAAAGTCGAAGTCGAGTGGATAAACACGGAGGAGTTTGAGCAGGGCCTCAGAAATGTTGAGGAGCTAAGGTCTTTCGGAGGAGTTCTCGTTCCTGGAGGGTTTGGCAGGAGGGGTACGGAGGGCATGATCGAATGCATTAGATTCAGCAGAGAGAACAACATTCCGTTCTTAGGCCTGTGCTTCGGGCTTCAGCTGGCTGTTGTGGAGTTTTCTAGGAACGTGGTGAGGCTTGCCGGTGCTAACTCGACTGAGCTCAACCCGGACACGCCGCATCCTGTGATTGATTTGATGCCTGAGCAGCGTGAAGTCAAGGGGCTTGGAGGGACGATGAGGCTCGGCGCATCCACGGTCAGACTGGTTGAGGGAACGCTCGCCCACAGGCTTTACGGCACTAAGGAAATCAGCCAGAGACACCGCCACCGCTACGAGGTGTCCCGGCAGTACTGGGACAGGCTTCTCGAGCACGGACTCGTCTTCTCCGGCTTCTCGCCTGAGGGAGACAGAGTCGAGATAATCGAATACCCACGCAACAGGTTCTTCCTAGCGACTCAGTTCCATCCGGAGTATCTTTCGAGGCCCAACAGGCCTGAGCCGGCCTTCCTAGGCTTCGTCAAAGCTGCAGCCGAAAAGATGAAATCCATAAAGACCGCTGAAGCAATCGTTTAAACTCCTCCAGACCTTCTCCCCAGCCTTATCCTCATGGTGAGTAATCTTTCGCCTCGGAAAAGCCATGAAGCCAGCGCCAACACCAAGCCTGTGAACAACACCATCACAGATATGTGGACTATGGACGATGCGTATGCGCCCTCGTTGATGTGTTGGAGAGCTATGATTATGTGGGTGAACGGGTTTAGCAGCAGAATTGTTGAATAGGGCTGCGGAATGCTGGAGAAGTCGGCGAGGACCAGCACGAAGAAGGGTGGAAGTATTAGCGGAATCTGAATCAAGCTGGCCAACTGCTGGCCTCCTCGAACGTCTCCGGACAGGACACCGGCCAAAATCCCGAGGCATAGAGTCGCCACCATAGCTACGAACAGGACGACTGCGAGGAATGCGAACGTGGGCGGCTGGAGATGTATGCCGAGGTTCATCCCCGAAGCCGTCGTGAGACCGGTAAAGTAGATGTAAAGCCCAGCCATCATCGAAGATGTTCCCAGCAACGCTATTATAGTTGAGCCCAGAAGCTTCGAGGCTAGGATGTTCAGCCTACTTATCGGGAGCGTCAGAAGCAGTTCAAGAGTTTTCGCCTCTTTCTCAAGGCCCACGCTCGTGGCCGCCACCGTTCCGGAAGTGACCACAACCATCAGCAAAATGATGGGAACAAAAAGAGTCGTTGAGAGATACTGCTGGAACAGTAGTTCAAACTCTTGGCTAGCCACGACTTTGTCCCTGTAAACGAGGCCGCCTGCGACTGTGATGGGCTGCTTGTAAAAAGAGACAGCTATTCCCATCTCGGCTGCTAACGCCTCCCCCACGGCTGCGGAAGCATCTGACACGAGTTTCTGAATGGTTGAGGTTTTCTGAAGCTCAGTCATAGAGACAGAGGCTGTCAAAACATATAGCTCCACCAACCCCGTCTTACCTCTGGTCAGATTCAGCGTAAAGCCGTTCCGCAAAACTAAAGCAGCCTCCGGCCTGTGCTCCTTAATCAGCTCCACAACATCCCGTTCAGCGTGGTCCGCCACTGTTGTTCTGAACCCAGCAGTTTTCAAGGCTTCGGTCAGGATGGCGGCGTACCTTCCACCGTCCCGGTCTATGACCAGCAGCGTTGGACGACTGAGTTCTCCACCACCTCCTGAAGAGGCTAGTGTGAAAGCCATGCCCATGATGGGAAAGATCAGTAAAGGCGTCAACAGCACGCCTAACAGGATGGTCTTCTCGTTAAACAGCTCCCTTATCTCTTTGTGTAGAAGATGCCAGAGCTTCATCCTGTTTCCTCCGTTTTTTTGACGAAAAGCTCCTCGAGGTTTTGGACTCCGTACGCCGATGTTAGCTTGCTGGGCTTGCCCTGCTCGACTATCGTGCCTCTGTTTATGAGTGCGACTTCGTCGCATAGATACTGGACTTCGAGCATGTTATGACTTGAGATGATGAAAGTAGTTCCGTGGGCAGAGTGTTGTTTAATGGTTTTTCTTACGTAAACCGAGTGTTCCACATCCAAACCGGCCGTGGGCTCGTCGAGTATCGACAGCCTAGGGTTCACCATCAAGCAGCTTGCGAGCAGTATTCTTCTTCTCATACCTTTGCTGTACTCCCCCATCTTTCTTCCTAAACTACGGCCTAGCCCTGATATCTCCGCCCCTCTTTCGACAGCCTTGGAGTCGACGTCGTAGAGGTTCTTCATCATTTTTAGGAAGTCTAGTCCAGACAGATGCTTGTAGACACCAGCCTCCTCGGGAAGGTAGGTGATGAGCCTCCTAACCTCAGCGGATTCTCCTACAACGTCTTTGCCTAAGACTCTAGCAGCCCCCTTGCTGGGCTTCAGCAGCGTAGCCAGAATTCTGAAGAGTGTTGTTTTCCCAGCTCCGTTTGGTCCGATGACGCCGAAAACCAACCCCTCCTCAACCTTGAAACTAACATCTCTGAGTACGGGTGTTTTACTGAAGAAACGCCAGACCCCCACAGCCTCGACGGCGTACATCACGTCGTCTTACAACATCTGTCATTTAATCGTTGTTTCACGGTTTAATACGTAGGCTGATCGGATGTAGGCTGGTTTGGATTCCGCCGCAACTTTCTACGGGCTTGCGTCGGCTTTTGCGTGGGGTGCCGGTGATTTCTACGGAGGTTATGCGTCGAAGGCCGTTCATGTCCTCAGAGTTGTGGCGGTTTCTCAGGCGTTTGGCTTCGTCCTTCTGGTTGGTTTGGCTGTGGCTGTGGGCGAGCCTCTTCCCGGTGTCGCCGACCTTGGCTGGGCTGCTGCGGCTGGTTTGATGAGCGGCGTGGGCTTGATTTTCTACTACGCCGCCCT
>JANWZU010000180.1 GCA_025054795.1 Candidatus Caldarchaeum sp. | reverse complement strand
AACCCCCTGAGCCAAGTGATTACGCCGACCGAGATGAAGCAAGCCTTCAGATGCAACATAGTGATTACAAACGCCTACGTACTTTACCGTAGGCTTCGTGAGATGGCTGTTGAGAAAGGGGTTCACGGAGTGATAGGGTTTGACGACGTGGTGATGACTGATTCTGGCGGTTATCAGGTATTGCAGTACGGCGGGGTTGATGCGTCGCCTTCAGATATAGCTTTGTTCCAAGAGCGGATAGGCTCCGACATCGCCGTACCTCTTGACAAGCCCACCGGCCTTGTCGGCAGAAGTAAGGCTGAGAGGACTGTCGATGAGACGCTTGAAAACGTCAGAACGACTCTAGAGGTCTTAGGGCCTTCACCCCGATGCGTCTGGGTCGCACCTATTCAGGGTGGTGTTTACAGCGACTTGGTTGAGAGATGCGTTGAAGAGTATAAGAAGATGGGGTTCAGCCTCTACTGCCTAGGAAGCCCGACACCTCTGATGACTTCGTACAGGTACCGGCAGCTGGCTGAGATGGTTGCAGCCGCTCGTCTTAGCCTTGGAGCGGGAGAGGTTTTACATCTCTTCGGAGCGGGCCACCCGATGATTTTCTCCCTAGCTGTGGCACTTGGATGCGACCTCTTCGACTCGGCCTCCTACGCTCTCTTCGCCCTCGAGGACCGTTACCTCGTATCCGACGGAACCGTGAGGCTTGAGCAGCTTTCCACCCTTCCATGCAGCTGCCGTGCCTGTCAGTCGACCACCATCGAGGAGTTGAAGGAGATGGCGAAGGAGGAGAGGTTTAAACATCTCGCTTGGCACAACCTCAGCGTCTGCTTCCAAGAGGTCAATCTTGTTAAGCAGGCAGTGTGGGAGGGCAGGTTGTTTGAGCTGTTGGAGAAGCGGGCGAGGAGCCATCCAGCCCTGTACGAGGCTTTCAGGTATGTTTTTTCAGACGAAAGGCTTCTGGATGCTATGGTTAGGCAGACGCCTGTTTCAAAGAGGAGGGGGATTTTCCTTTTCGACAGCTTTAGCCTCAGGAGACCTGACGTCTGGAGAGCCGCCAACCGTTTGAGAAGCTATAGCCCAAAGACAGATGGATGTAGCGTAGCCGTTCTAGTCAACTACAGGCTTGCCACGACCAAGAACCACACACAGCTGCTTGAGAAGATAGCAGAGGTCGTCGGAGAAGAGGATTTCGAGGTCTACACGTACGGGACGCCGTACGGCCTCGTCCCCTTCTCACTCGTAAACGTTCACCCGTTTTCGCAGACAACCTTCCCCCAATCCCTGATGCGTGAAACCGAGAACGAGGTTTTCCAAAACATAGCCGACACGCTGAAGCAACAGAGTTTCACGAAAGTTTTAGTAGTGTTGTGGGGCAGAGACGTTTATCCAGGTTTTTCAGAGGGCTTGACCGCCTACATCCGGATGAGGCTTGGTGTCGAAGCGTTGAAGGTTAGGCTTTGATAACGCCTAAATACACGGCACTGTAAAAACGATGAGGTGGGCCGGTGGTCTAGCCTGGTATGACGCCACCCTGACGCGGTGGAGGTCGGCGGTTCAAGTCCGCCCCGGCCCACTAGCTGACGATAACCCTGTTCCTCCTGTTATTTGCCGAGCTATGCTCTGAAGAGGAATATCTCCCTTCATACCTTTTTAGAGTTTGGTCTGGGTCCACATCCTCGCTCAACAGTATTCAGCGGGATTCCAAGAGGGATGTGAGACCTGTA
>JANWZU010000075.1 GCA_025054795.1 Candidatus Caldarchaeum sp. | reverse complement strand
GTCAGCTCCCTCAGAGCGGTTTCTGCAGATGAGTAGATGCCGAATGGTGTGATGACCTCGGAAACGAATGAGGCGTCAACAAAGTCATAGAGCGAGTAATATGTGGTTAGGTCAGGTGATGTGATGTTTCTCCCACGGTAGATTAGCACATGCCTAGGCTCGGGATGCCGCTCAACTCTTTGACCCACCCTGAAGGGATAGGCAATCATCACAACTTTCACTTTGTTCTCAGCGCATGCAACAGCCGTCTGATACCCTCCCGCCGACGTCATAAACTCGCCTGAATCAGCAACACCTACGGCCTCCATCAAAACCATGTCAACCATCCTTCTCCAAACAACGTATCCAACGGCGTTGTCGGTGATGACGGTTGTGTCAAAACCTCTTTGTTTAAGAGTCCACGCAGCTATCCTAGAGCCCTCTAGGAAAGGCCTCCCTTCAGCTACGAAAAACCTGCATCGCTTACCTCTGCCGGCTATCTCCTGTGCGACGAGAAAGAGGTCGCCGAAAAGGTCGTCTACAACAAGAACACGACCCTCACATCTCTCGGCCGCAGCACTTGAACACCGAACTCTCCATTCCATAGTAGATTCCAACAACCTGTAGGCCGATTGAGCACGAGGCTCTCCAACCATCTCCACAGCTATGTCGATAAACGGGTTGCTGAACCCGGTTTGTTCCGGCTCTTTAAAGTGAATCAGTTGGACGGCGGCCATGAACGCAGGCCATCCATCCACCGCCCTGTCTCCCGCATATCTATCTAACTCCCTCAGGCTAGCGGCTTCAGAAAGATGAATTCGCCAGGGAAGCTCACGCCTGTCGAGGAAAACAACACTGTCAGCATGGGGCCAAGAGGCCGCTGAAGTCTGGACCAGCCTAGACCATTTGTTCCAAAAATCGCCGAACATGGCGTCAACCCCAGTAGTGCTTCATCTCTGAGGGGTGGAAAACTCCCCTCTCAGTCACAAGACCAGCTATATACTCCGGGGGAACGATGTCGAAAGCAGGATAGTATGCCGTCACACCATCCGGCGCAGTCGGCTCATTAGCCAGAGTAAGAACCTCCTCCGGGTCTCTTTCCTCTACTACTATGGCGTTGTATGTGTGGGTTTTTTTGTCCGGCCCTGTGTAGGCTAGAACATAGAAAGGAACGCCGTGCTTGCTGGCTACGACGGCGTATAAGTATGTGCCGACTTTGTTGGCTATCGAACCGTCTAACGCAACGCGGTCGGCTGCAGTCATGTAGACATTCACCTTTCCAGATTTTATCAAATGGCCTACTGATGTGTCTGGGATGAGTGTTGTTTCTATTCCGGCCTCTTTTAGAGTGGGTGCTGTGAGTCTAGCTCCCTGCAGGTAAGGTCTTGTCTCAGGCACATAGGCTTTCACGTAGCTGCCTCTCTCACGTGCGAAAAGCATGGCATAAACCAACGCCGGGCCTGCGTAGCAGTTGGTTAGAACTGTTTTGCCGTCTTCGAGAAGACGTGCCGCATGCTCTCCTGTTTTTCGAGCTATCTCCTCCCCCCTCTTCATAAGGCTGTAAACGTGCCTAGCTATTTCCTCCTCCGGGTTCTTTCCCTCCTCTAGTGATTTCAAACCTACAGCAAGACTGCTCTCGATTACGTGGAACAGCTCGGCTCCCGTAGGCCTTGTGTTCTTAAGACGTTCTGCAGCTTTGGTTAAAGTCTTCTTAAGCTCGTCCCGCCCCATATTTCTTTGGACGTTAGCAGCTAGAGCCAAGCCGTATCCCGCTGTGTAGGCGATTACAGCCGCTCCTTGAACAATCATGTCTTCGATTGCCTTAGCAACGGACTCGACATCACGGCAGACGACATACTCTGTTTTGTGAGGGTAAACTCTCCTGTTCAGAAGCTTAAGCTGGTTTTCCTCGTAAATTACGCATCTGAACCTATCCGCTAAAATGGGCAGCTGCATACGCAACTACTTAATTCTGTCTGTTTAATTTAAGGATGGCTTTCTGTTTTTCAGCTCGGAGCGACTGAGGCTTTATGTGGAGTCTTAAATAGCTGCTTGTGGTTGTGGATGAGGGTCTAGGAGTGCAGCAGCTTGAGGAAAAGTTGTTGGTCCAGAAAATCGAGAGAGGAATCGTCATAGACCATATCGCTCCCTGCAAAGGTTTTCTGATATACAACATCTTCAACCCCGACCCAGACTCGACAGCGGTGGTTGCTAAAAACGTGCCTTCTAAAAAGTATGGCCGGAAGGACTTGGTCAAGATTGAAGGCGAGTACATCACCTCAAGCCTGGTAAACATAATAGGATTGATTTCACCTACCGCAACAATCAACATAATAGCGGAGTCGAAGGTGAAGAGCAAGCAGAGAGTTAAGCCGCCCGAGGAGGTTGTGGGCGTAATCGACTGCAGGAACCCTTCATGCATGTCCAAGGGCCCCGGCAGTAGGTTCTCCGTCCAGCTTGACCAAAAGCTTGAGCTCAGCAGCCTGCGATGCACTCAGTGCGGCTACACCTTCTACTACGAGGACGCCGTAAAGGAAATCACCCACAAAGCGTCCTCGGGAATACTTGTTTCCCGCAGCCGGGTTCAGAGGGAGCTTTTAACACTTCTCATCAACAAAGGAGGGCTGAGGTATCATCAGGAGTTTAAGCTGAAGAGCGGCAGGGTTAGCCCCTACTTCATAAACGTCGGAGCTCTGAACGACGGAGAGTCGCTCGCCAAGCTTCGATGGGTCTTCGCCAGCTTCGCAGCCATGCTTTTGAAAGACGGCTTCATCGAGGATTTCGAATACGTATTCGGCCCAGCATACAAGGGGATAAACATAGCGTCGCTGACATGTGAAGGACTGAGAGAATACTATGGAATGAACAAGCGGTTCATGTACGACAGGAAGGAAGCTAAGACCTACGGAGACTTGTCGATGGACAGCAGCATAGTTGGCTCCGAATACTTTGTCGAGGGAGGGCGCATACTAATCGTCGACGACACGATAACTACAGGCAAGACAAAGATATCGTCCATCGAAAGGCTTGAGAGCTTGGGAAAGCACAAGGTCGTCGCAGTAATCGTGGCAGTCGATAGACAGGAGATGTCTGACGAGGAGGGTTTGAGCGCAGTAGAGTTCCTAGAGAGGAAACTGGGCGTCAAAGTCTTCTCCATACTTCCTGCTTCAACAATCTACGACATGATTAAGAAGGAGCTGAGCGGCGAGGAGAAGGACATGTGGGTAAGATACTACGACAGATACGGAGTGGTGAAGCTGTCAAAGTGATTCAAGATGTCCAATCCTCTCGGAAGATACGTGAAGAGCGTCGAGTCTAAAGATACTGTTCTCTGCCTAGGACTCGACCCAGACCCATCACAACATCCCGACACCCGTGAGAAACTGGTCTTCTGCCTAGACATTATTGAGAAGGTTTCCTCCCATGTTGCGGCTGTCAAGATAAACGAAAACTTTGTCCGAGACCTATCGCTAGAGGACCATCGGAAAATAACCTCGCTAGCCGAGAGTAGGGGCCTTCTCTCTATCTACGACTGCAAGATAGGGGATATCGAAAACTCCAACCGGGCGGGCTTCCAGCTTGTCAGGAAGCTGGGCTACGACTTTGCCACCTTCAACCCCATCTTAGGGAACGTCGTCGAAGCTGCTCGAGATGCAGAGCAAGCCGGCGTCGGTGTTCTGGCTCTTCTTCATCCATCTAACCCTGCATCCAGAAGGTATTACCGGGCCCTTGTAGACGGCAGAAAACTCTACGAGCTTATTCTGGAGGATGTTTGTTCCTCGGATGTCGAGGGCGTGGTTCTCGGCCTGCATCCAGACATAACCGTCGAGGAGATAGCACGTGTCCGTGATGCGTTGGGCGGAGACAGAATAATCCTCTTCCCCGGCGTAGGAGTTCAGGGTGGGAAACCTGATACAGCTGTAAAACACGGCGGTAAGAGAATCTTGGTCAACGTTGGAAGAACTATAATAAACTCTCCCAACCCTGTCCAGACCGCTATGCAGCTGAAACAAATCCTCAAAACACTTTAGCCCAGCGTTCTCTGCAGACAACCTGATTCATGCTTATTAGGCTTGCAGCTTTACATGGGATTCGTTGACTGTGTGGGAGAAGTGGCTGGACAAAGCTAGGCGGTTCATGCAATACGCAGAAACGGATTTTCACAACTCGGCTGCTTTCTACCCCCGGCAGGCTGCTGAGTTGATGCTCAAAGGTGTTTAGCTGAAAAAACCGGCGCCCGCCCCTACATGCATTCGATAACAGAGGTGCTTAAAGTGCTTGCGCAAACCGTCTCTAGCGAAGTTCCCGAGGATGTCTTGGTCTGTGCTTCGAGATTAGAGCGACACTATCTTTCAGCAAGGTACCCTGACACAGGTTTAGCCGAGTATAATAGATGGGATGCGGAGGAAGCGTTAGAATGTTTGAGGAAGGTGGTGGCCTAAGTCCGAGAGCTGGGTGAAGCTTTGTAGTCGGGTTAAGCGTCTGAAGGAGGAGAAGTTTAAAGAAATAGTTGGGGTTCTCTGCCCCCACTCGCTGCTGGTTGTGCTCTTCGGGTCAAGGGCCCGTGGGGAGGATTATCCGCTGAGTGATTTCGACCTACTAGTTGTTAGGAAAGAATACACAGGTGATAGGCTGGTGATTAACTGGCCTGCTCAAATCTTCAGCTACAGCTTGGCGGAGGTAAGGGCTGAGCTAGCCGGGTTCAACCCCGTTGTTTTGGACGCTTTGACCGAGGGCAAGCTGGTGTGCGGCGATGAGAAGCTGTATGAACAGCTGCGTCGAGAGGCGTGGGAAATGCTGG